>DASWCX010000295.1:0-2398 GCA_036395815.1 Actinomycetota bacterium
CGCCCTGAGGATCGGGCGGGGGATCGGCCCGGTCAGCCCGGGGTGGCGATTGTTGGAAGCCGTCGAGTAGGAGGGGGCGCGAAGCCTACTGCTGCGTCGGCCGTCGGCCGGCGCGGGTGACCTTGCCGGCCTTGATGCAGCTGGTGCACACGTTGAGCCGGCGGGGGGCGCCGTTCACAAGGGCTCGAACCCGCTGGATGTTGGGGTCCCAGCGGCGCGGCGAACGCTTGTGCGAGTGCGACACCTTCATGCCGAACCCGGGCGTCTTCCCGCAGACTTCGCAAACGGCTGCCATGGCCAACCGATGGTAACAGGCCCTCCGGGCCGCCCATGGATGGCGGTTGGCGGGTGCAACCACGTCGTTCAGAGTTTCCTGCCGCGCCGGTGTCGGCCGGCCCCGCGAGCGGCGAGCAGGAGAACCACGAACACGAGGAGGACGACGACGGCCACCCCCGCCGCCGTCTCCCAGCCGGTGCCAGACCCGGGCGCGGACGGCGAGGGGGAGGGGATGAGAGAAGGAGATCCGGGCGACGGGGTGGCGCTCGGCGAGGCGGCCGAACCGGTCACGACCAGCCGGCGCGCCGGGGTCCGGACGATGTCGATCCCGTTCGTGACCACGGCCACCAGCCCATACGTCCCCGATGCCAGCAGCGGGAGGCGACCCTTCAGCCGGGGGGAACCCGGACCGTACGTGCGGTCGGGGGTGAGTGCCACCTCGCCCGAGTCGGTCTGGAGCGCCAGATGGACCACGGAGAGCTGGGGAAGCGACACCGTCGCCCGGATGGGCTTGCCGGCGCGGGCTCGAGCGGGGGCACGGACCAGCGCGCCGGCCGAGATCTTGGGTTGCACAGGCCGGCCGGACCGAACCCTCAGCGTGCCGGCTCCCGAGGTCAGCAGCCAGGGGCCGGCCGGGGCGGGGCCTCCCTGCACGGTGACCGGTCCACTTGGCTCCAGCACGAGGGTCTTCAGCCCGACCGCGATCCCCACCCGGATCTCTCCAGGCTCCTGGAACCGCTGGGGCCGGAGGCCCCCGTAGTAGTAGCTGAGGATCTGCCTGTAGGACAGTCCGCGCTTCGCCTTGCCGTACGCGCCCCACTGCACCATGCCGACCCCATGGCCCCAGCCCCGGCCATGGAGCACGATCGACCGCCCCGCCGTGGAGAGGGTGAACCAGGTCGATGGGACCGTCTGGGGCAGGCGCCCGTCCGTGTCGACGGTGGGGTACCGGTCCGGAGCCAGGCAGTGCGCCCATGAGTTCAGGTCGCTCCTGAGGTCGGCGATCGGGAGGCTCTTCGACGTGCCACCCCCTCGAACGACCACGGTCCCGCCGGACAGCGCCACCGAGGAGATCGATCGATGTCCCCAATCGCTGGCCGCTCGAAGGAATCGCGCGAGATCGCCGAACGGCATCGAGACCCGCCAGTGCGAGAGCGGGGAGGCGCCGTCGTCCAGCTCGGGGACCGGACGGAGATAGGGGAGCGGGGCCGAGCCGAAGACCTTGTCGTTGCCGATGGTGTGCCCGTTCGAGGTCGACGAGTAGAGGGTGTCTGCGGGGCGGCCGCCGTAGAGGAGGACCCGTCCGGCGGTGGCGTGCACGGCCCTTCGCCACCGATCTCCGTAGGGCCCGTTCGATATCCCGAGCCCCAGATAGACCTGGCAAGCGTCGGTGGCGCAGAGCTGGTACCCGAGCTCCTCGCCGAGTGTCCCCGGGTGCCCGAGGTGGGCAAGCGCGTACGAACGCGCCGCGACCACCTGGGCCTTCAGGGCCTCCATGGGCCACAGCCGCGGGACCTCGCCGATGCCCCTCAGGTAGTCCTCGAACGGGACGACGCCGATCACGAAGAGTTTCCCGGACGGGTCCCTGCCGACCTCAAGGGTGCCGCTGTACCGGGCGCGCAGCACGGGCTGTAAGGGCCGGACGCACCGGGACTTCATCCGGGGGTACGTGCCGTAGACGAGGATGCTGGCTCCCGGCGCGGCCCCGAACCGCACCCGCCCGGACGGAGCGGACGTGGACGCTCCCGCGCGCTCGGTGTTGACTGGGAGGGAAACGGCGAAGGCGAGCGTCAGGAGGGCGAGCGATGAGCCGACGATCGTGCGGGCACGCACCCGGCCACGCTAGGGTCAGTTCACTGGTTTGGCAACCGAGCGTTCGGCCGACCCCTTCAGCGAAGTGGTTCAGTCGGCCGTGACCTTCGCCATCTCGTGCAGGAGGATCTTCTCGGTGATCGGTCCCGGCAGCAGAAACACGCGCTTTCCCGAAGCATCGAAGATCAAGGTGTCGGGTGGCGCCCGTAGCTTCAATCCGTTCAGGACGGAGCTGTCCGGGTCGAACACACTGGGATATGGGTACCCGTGCTTGAGGATGAAGCCCCGGGCCAGGGGTCGAAGATCGTTC
>DASWCX010000296.1:0-2141 GCA_036395815.1 Actinomycetota bacterium
ACATGGGCTCATCGCCGGCCGGCGATCGGAGGAAGGCAACCCGGGACCCGTCGGCGGCCACCGAGAAGCTCCGAGGCCTCCCGAGCGTGAACCTCCTGGTCCTGGCGGACCGGCGGGGGAAGGTGTCCACTCCCTCCTTCACAGGTCAGCCCGACGGGCTCGGCCGTGGTGGTTCGCCCGGCTGATTCGCCGGTACGATCACCGCTTCGGTAACCCTTGCACCTGTGCGGCTGAGCTTCATGGCGGGGTTGCCGAAGAACTGGTAGGCCAGGAACGTCGAAGAAGCGGCCTCGGGTGAGTCGGTGAAGCGAGCGCGCTCTGCTCGAAAGACCTCGGCCGGGTGCCGGCCCTCCACGAGCGTCTGTTGATAGAAGCGCAGGGCGATCTCCTTGGCCAGCACGTCATCGATCGACCACAGCGGGGCGACCACCCCCGCGGCGCCGGCATACAGGAACGCCTCGGCCATGCCCGCGTAGTCCCCCAATATCGCCGCTCCGGAGCCCACCTGACAGGAATTCAAGAACACGAACGGGGCGGTCTCCAGCCTGACTCCCCTGACCTCCATCGGGTCCAGCGTCCGCCCATCGACGAGGATCATTCCTTCCTTGGGACCGGTGGGGTTGTAGATACCGTGGACGGCGAAGTGCAGGACCTCTGCCTTCGGGTTGCCCTTCAGGCAGTCGATGACGGTCTTCGACTGGGCATCCACCGACGCCGCCCCGAACATCTCGCGAAGCTTCGCCGCCTCGTCTTCCGCCTCTACCAGCCGCCACTCCTGCCGGTCGTACACGCCCCAGACGACGGCCAGAGCACCGACCTGCACGTCGATGGGCGGGGGTAGCTTGGGTCGGCGGTGCCCGAGCACCCACCTCCCCACGCTGGCTTGGGCCGAAAGGAAGGGAGGCAAGCTGGCGTCGAGAGGGGGGTCGACGACGGCCAGTTCCCAGGGGACGTAGGGCTCTTCGGAGAGGAAGAGGATGGACGGCGGCCGGCCGCGCACCTGCTGCGCAACTGCCTCCAGCGCGACCCAGAATTCCTGGGGGACCTGGTCCGCGACGGTGTTCCCGATCCCCATCAGGTATTGATACAGGCCCGGCTGTCCCTCGTGGACGGCGACCTGTTCGACCAGTCGTTTGGCGAAGGCATCGGGGTGGCGGCCGATGTCGGCAACAACCGGCGCGTCGGGCGCCGGGATGCGGTGAGGTGATTCGAAGGTCCACAGCAAGCGCCCCGGGCTCTCCGACTGGCTCTCCAGGATGCGTACGGTGAGGTCGGGAGCCGTCGCCTCGGACGGGATCGAGATGTCGACACCACTCTCCTGCGGCTTCTCCTCCGCGGCGGCGACAAGGTCGCGGGTGCGGACGACGGCCACTGAACGCACGGCCATGCCGATGGTCTGCCCGTCCACCGAGTACATGGCCTGGATCGCTCTCGGCTTGGTCCGCTCGATCTGAGGTTCGGCAGCCAGATGCAGGACGAACGTGGGATAGGGCGCGTCGGCGGTCACCGGAAGGTCCCTCCGCCACGAACCAGGATTGCGGCCGAGGCGAAACCCGTCGGCCACCACCTGGACCGAGAGCGTGTACGGACCGACGCTAGACTCGGGTCGTACCATTGCGCTCCCGGTCACCCCCGGTGTGGGAGTGGGCGAGATTCCCACGGTGAGCTCGAACTCCTGCTCCGCCACGACCACGCCGGGACAGTCGAGGAGGGCATAGGCGCTGCGGGGCGGATCGCCTTCCGGCCCGTTCCCCGAGACCGCCCCCACCGGTGCTGGTCCGGACTCGGCCATCCTCTCTTCGGGGAGGCCGCGGCGTCGCCTCCACATCGAGCGCGAGGGCGGAGGGGCCGGGGGAACAGGAGGTTTCGCGTCCGCGGGTATCCGCGCCGCAGCCACGGGGGGCTCTACGGAGGTCGTGGGAGGTCGTGCAGCAACCGGAGGCTCCATCGGCGCCGTTGGTAGCTCGGCCGCCCCCGACGGCTCGGCGCGGGAAGTTGGAGGCCCTTCGCGTACGGGCCCCTCCGCCGACGGGGCCGGCCGGCGGCGCGAGGCGACCCGAGCGCGGATCACCCCGCCGACAAGCCCCGGCCCGACTGCCCAAGCCGATAGCCAAGCCTTCGATACGGGGATCACGCCGAAC
>DASWCX010000297.1:0-2460 GCA_036395815.1 Actinomycetota bacterium
AGATCCCGGCCCCCAGCATGCGGAAGTCCTCGCACAGTTGGGTCTGTCCTCGCCCGCAGAACCAGCACCGGCCGCAGGCAATGTCGAACGCGACGACCACGCGGTCCCCCGGGGCGAACCCTTCCACTTGCGGCCCCACCGCCTCCACCACCCCCATGGCCTCGTGGCCGATGGGCTCGCCCGGCTCGAGCGGGGCCTTGCCATGGAGGAAATGCAGATCCGACCGGCAGATGGCCGCGACGGAGACCCGGACGAGCGCGTCGTCCGGCTCCTCGATCTGAGGATCCGGTACGGCGCGGACCGAGACCCTGCCGAGCTCCTCGAAGACGACGGCACGCACGGCGGTCCCGGCGCTAGGGCGCGCCGCGTCCCGCGGGCTCGTCGAGGAACTCGGTGGGCACGCTGGTCGTGAGATGGATGAGCTCGTTCGCGGCGCGCACGTATCGGATGATCGTGGGCAGGTCGCCCTGGAGCTTCAGCTTTCCCTGCATCATGCCCTTCACCGGATCGAGGTCCCCGGCCAGGACCTCCTTCCACCTGGTGTACGGAGCGCGCACGATGTACCGGGCTTTCGCGCCCTCCTCGGGGGCCACGATGCCGCCAGCCCGGCACTCCCCGTGCCACAGGTCGAGCCAGGCCCACGTGTCGCTGGGCACGTTCTTGTCGGGTTCGGCCTCGAACACAAAGGCCACATCCCCCTCCCAGTCCGCGGCGGCATCCCGGTACTCCTCCGAAGCGTTGATGCGCACCACATAGAGCTCGAACCACTCGTCGCTTGGAAAGACGGCCACCGCATCCCCCCTCCATCGCCGATTCCATCACATCCGTACCGAACTCACCGCAGGGTCAAGATGAGGGTCAGCCCGATCACGTTGAACGTCGCATGGGCGACCATGCTGGCCACGATGTTCCCTCGCCGCTGGTAGAACCAGGCCAGCGCGACCCCCGTGAACACCATGACGCCCATCAGCAGCACGCTGCCGTACCACGGCCCCGGCACGTAATGGATGAGCCCGAATGCCAGCCCGGAGCCCCCGGCGCCCATGGCGAAGCCGTACCGGTCAGCCAGGGAGCGGAACAGGATGCCCCGGAAGAACAGCTCCTCGTGGATTGGGGCGATCACCACGGCGTAGGCGATCGAGACGGCCACGCCGAGTGCCGAGAGGTGGGCGGGCAGCTGGCGCGGGGACCGGATGCTCCGGCCCGTGACCTCCTGGAGCAGGAGGTTCAGGACGATCCCGACGCCGAACACGACCACCGGGTACAGCAGCGCGCCGAAGCCGGTTCCCGCCCGGATCTCGGGCCAGATCCTCCGTGGCACGCCCATCACCTTCCTCCACCGTGGGTGGAACGCCTGGAGCCACAGCACCAGGAGCCCCACGTTGACGACGGCGATGACCGCAGACGCCGACAGGTTCGCCAGACCTCGAGATCGGATCGCCCGGAAGATGGGGAGCGTGGCGAACGCGCTCACGATCAGGATGAGCAGGTACACCAGGATGGCCTCCCACCATCGCCAGGTGGCGAGGGGGCGCTCGGCCGGCGGCATCTCCGGGATTGGTGCGCCTGTGGGGGGCAGGTCCGGGCGTGGCGGAACCCGGTCGCTCATGGTCCCTCCATCTTCGCCGGTTCCTCGACGAGGGACACGTACACCAGGCCCCCGAGGCCCAGTCCGAAGGCCGGGCCGGCTGCCGCCGGCCCGGTGTCGTTCGCCACGTAGGCGACGATCCCGGCCAGGAGCGTGACGAGAAGCGCGTCGCGCCAGGCGGGATGGCGTTGGAACGCCCGCCGCACCGGTGCGAGCGGGCGAAGAACGGCGACCAGTGTCGCCGGTAGCCCGATGACCGGGACGAGCGCGAACGGGTTCTGCTCGATGAGGTGCCACCCGGTGGAGAGGCGATGGGTGAACGTTCCCCACAGGTCTCCGAGGTTCCACACGGTGGCCTCCTCAAACCGGGTGACGTGCGTCGGCGTCGACGTCAGGAACCGGTGGGCCACCAGGATCACTGCGGTCCCCGCGACCACGACGGCGACGGCGACGCCCACCTCCCGCCAGCCCAGCCGGCCGCTGGTCCGCAGGGGGAGCCACAGGCCGGCGGCGGCGAAGAGCGATACGGCCGCGCCGAGGTTGGCCCCGGCGAAGGGAAGCCCGGCGAACAGGGCAACGGCGGCGACGAGTGCGAACCCCCGCGCCGGAGACAGCCGGAAGGCAACATACAGCGACGCGCCGATCAGCAGGCCCACGAACACGTTCGGAAGGCCGAAGAACCGGCCACCGTCGAGCTCCGAGCCCCCGAGGAACGGCGTGAGAGCGGCCGTCCACCCCACGGCCGCCTCCACGACGAAGAAGACGAGGACGGCGGCGCCGATGGCGGCCGGCGGCAGCAGCGCGTCGCGTCGGGCGAGCGGCGCGAACGCGAGTGTGCCGACGGCCGTGGCCACGATCACGAACGGGACGAC
>DASWCX010000298.1:0-1799 GCA_036395815.1 Actinomycetota bacterium
CCCTGTTCGCAGACGCCGGCCAGGATCCTTCGATCCGGGACGCGCTGGAGTCCGCAGCCGGGCCCCTGGCGGCCGACAACGTGGGGCTGTCCGTTGGCCCCGAGAACAACCTGGGCGATTCGGTGGCATTCTCGAAGTACCTCATCTGGTTGACCACCCGCGATCCGAACCAGAAGAACGGCGCCCCCCAGATCGTCGACTGGAATCTCGATGCCGACCGCGGGTACGGCTACCACGACTGGGACTGGAACCGGGACCCGACCCTCGACCCCGTCGAGGATCCCGAGGGGAACCCCTACCTGCAACCGTGCACATGGCCACCTCAAGCGGACGATCCGCCCGTACCGTACACGCTCAACACTCGGCTCCAGCTCCATTGGACCGGCCCGGGTCTCGAGGACCCCGGCTGCAACGGCGATGTCTGCACTGACGATGTCGTCATCGAGATCGCCCGCCCCTCCGCTCCTCCCCCCCGACGGGCCACGCCCCGGGCGTCCACCACAAGGGCCCGCCAAACGCGGATCTCGTCGGGCACCACCGGGCGCCCTCGAGGTGCGAGCCGGAAGAGCGGTTCGTCATGACTGAGGGGCGGAAATACGAAGGCGCATACCGGGGATACCCGTGCCGGTGCGGTTGCCACGGCGGCATGGTGGTGCATCCAAAGGACTGCTGCGACTGCGGGCGGCCAGTCTGTCCTCCAGGCGGTCCCCCCAAGCCCGAACCGTGCCCGCCGCCCAAGGTTCGGCCACAGCCCGGCACGGTGGACCTACCGCATCCGGATCCACCGGTCATCCCCACCGGTCCCATCCCCCCTTGGGGTCAGGGGAAGCCACCCTTCGGGGACCCCGGCCAGATTCCGTGGTTCCGCGGCCAGATCCGCGACATCAATCGAAAGGGTCCACACTTCGGACCTCGAAAGGACGAGTACCTCCCCTACCTGCTGATCAGGGCCGCCTCGGGCGATCGCGGGGCTCGGCCGTTCACCGGGGTGTTCTGGGAGTCGCCGGACATGTTCGTGGCGGCCGGGCAGGACGCACCCGTTGCCCCGCTCTTCCCGCCGACCGGCGCCGGCGTGGCGGACGCGGGCGCTCCGAACACCCTTTACGCGCACGTGTGGAACTTGGGCAAGTCGCCGGCCTACCGCGTCCGGGTGGAGTTCTACTGGTTCAACCCGACGTTGGGGATCAGCAGGGCGGACGCCAATCTCATCGGGGCCGCTTGGATCGACCTGGCGAACCGGTTCACGGTGTATCCGGAGTGGCAGGAGCAAACCGGGCCGGACGGGAACGCGTACGTCACCCGAGGATGTCACGCCATCGTTCGCTGTCCACAGACATGGGTGCCCGTGTTCGAGAACGGCGGCCACGAGTGCCTCGTGGTGCGGGCATTCGAACCGATGATGGACTCCATCCCTCTCGATCAGTTCTCGGCACCGGCAGACCGCCACATCGGCCAGCGCAATATCGCCGTGGTCCAGTCGTCCTCGCCCGCCGAGGTCGACCTGCCCATCGACCTGGGGCAGCCAGACTTCCCCGCGGATGCCGAGGTGGATCTCCAGTTGGATCCCCCCAAGGCCATGGAGTGGCTGAAGGTGTTCACCGGCCGAGCCGATCCCGGCTTGGTGACCCCAACGCAGCCGGTCGTGGCGGGATTCCTGCCACCGACCCTGCCAAACACCCGCCGGCTGACGTTGCACGACATCTCCTCCGATGCCCTCGGGACCCTCCTACGGTCCAAGGAGCGATTCGAACGAGGCTGCTGTCCGCTTCGTGTTCATTTCCATGCTGGCATCGGTGACA
>DASWCX010000299.1:0-3076 GCA_036395815.1 Actinomycetota bacterium
AGCGCCGGAGGGCGCCGTCGGCCAGCGGCGCGCGGGCCCACCGAAGCAGTGCCCGGTGTGCGGGGTGAGGCTCTCCCAGTACAACCCGGGCCCGAACTGCTGGCAGCACACCATGGGGTGGCCGTGGCGCGGGCCCTCCGCCAAGCCGAGGTTCTAGCCTCGGATCCCGGTGCGCCTCAGGCCGAAGGCTCTCCCCCCAAGGGCGGGAGATCCTCTTCCGGTCCGCCGCCGATGGGAGTCTCGGTGCGTTGCGCGCTGACCTCGCGCTCTCTCAGGTAGACGAACCAGTACAGGGCGGCGCCCAGCACGGCGCCGGTGATGGGACCGATCAGGTAGACCCAGAAGTCCGTCCACTTCGCCGCCACCAGGGCGGGGCCGAACGAGCGCGCCGGGTTCATGCTCGCCCCCGTGAGCGCACCTCCCATGAGGATGTCGAACGTGAGAACCAGGCCGATCGGCAGCCCGGCGATCGAGCCGAACACCCCCCGGTCGTCGACCGCCACGGCGAACACGGTGAAGGACAGGAAGAAGGTGAGCACGGCTTCGATCAGCACGGCCTTCCCGTTGTTGATCCCGAGCTGGTGGTTGACCAGGGTCGCCCCCAGCGAAGAGCTCTTCCACGCTTGCGCCGGCAGGGCCAGGCGCAGGAGGAGCGCCCCGAGGGTCGCCCCCACCAGCTGGGACACGATGTAGACGCTCGCTCTCTTGTTCTCGATCTTTCCCACCACCCAGACCCCGATGGTCACGGCGGGGTTGAAATGGCCGCCCGAGATGTGTCCCAGGTTGGAGATCATGATGGCCAGCACGAGCCCGTGGGCCAGGGCGATGCCCACGATCCCGGGAGAACCCACCAAGCCGCCGACGACGACCACGGCCCCGGCCCCGATGAACACGAGCGCGAACGTGCCCACCACTTCGGCCACCGACTGTTGCCAGAGCGTCTTCATGGAGCCTCCTTTCGCCGGCGGCCCCCTCGGGGGCCGGGCGGATGGGCCGGTTCCTTCGGTCGGGCCTGCCGTAGCGTACCGGTACAATCTGGTCGGCGTGAGAGTTCTCCTCGTATCGGCGGACCCCAAGATCCGGGAGACGATGTCCCTGGTGGTCCGGAGCGTCCGGCGTTCCCTCGGGTCGAACCAGAGCCTCGAGTTCATCGAGGCCAGGGACGGCGTGTCCGGCATCGCCCTGGCGTGGAAGGAGAACCCCGACGTGGTGGTGGCCGACGAGATCACCTCCCGGGCCGGTGCCTTCGCCCTGGCGAAGGACCTGACCGGCGCGGAGCCGCCTCATCACGCGAGGGTCGTCGTGCTGCTGGAGCGGCCCCAGGACGCCTGGCTGGCCTCCTGGTCGGGGGCCGACGCCTGGTTCGCAAAGCCGGTCAACCCGTTCGAGCTCGCCGACGCCGTTGCCGGCTTCATGGCCGGCCCCGAGAAGGAGGCCGTGTGAAGCTCAAGGTGGTCCATGACCTCTGTGGACGCGAGATCCTGGTCCGGCAGATACTGGAGTCCCAGGGGCACTGCCCGTGGGACGGGAAGGCCTTCAGCGGGGACTACACGGCGGTGCTGGCGGAGGTCCTGGAGGACGCCGAGCTGGCTGGGAGCACGCTGGAGAACGCCCTGGAGAAGCTGGCCGGGATGGGACCCGCCTTCACCATCGAGGAGGCCACGCTGATCCGTCCGCTCAAGGAACAGTTGGACAGCCTGAACAGGCGACCCCGCCGGTGACGTTCCGTCGATGAGCCAGGTGCAGCCCGACTCGGGGAACCGCTACTCCGTCCGGGAGGAGCGGGGGGAGCAGGGCTGGGACGTGCTGATCCTCGACCCGGAGGGCGCCCCGGTGTGGAGGCGTCCCTGCCGGACGGAGTCAGAGGCCAGGACGTTCGGGTCGACGGTCCGCCAGCACGTCTGCTGGCTGTCCGAGGACAAGTTCCGCGAGTACTACCGGCTGGGTGACCCGGGATAAGAGCGAGCATGGGGTTCAACCCGATGCAGCCGGGCAGGATCAAGCGCGGGGACGTTCTGATGTTCCTGTTCGGCCTGGCGATGATCGCCGCGGCGCTGGTGTGGGTGCTGCGCTAGCCTCCCGGACGCGATGAGCGAGTTCTGGCCCGGTGTGCTGAGCCGGCTCCTGGCCAAGGAGGATCTCCCCGCCGATCAGGCCACCGAGGCCATGCGCCGGATCATGAGCGGCGAGGCCACCCCCGCCCAGATCGCGGGGTTCGTGGTGGCCCTCCGTTCGAAGGGAGAGACTCCGGAAGAGGTCGGCGGTCTGGCGGCGGCCATGCTGGAGCTGGCCCCCCGGGTCGAGACGCCCGGGCCGGTGGTGGACACCTGCGGGACCGGCGGCGACCGGGCGGGCACCATCAACGTCTCGACCATCGCCGCCATCGTCGCGGCTGGGGCCGGGGCGGTGGTGGCGAAGCACGGGAACCGCGCGGCCTCCTCCCGGTGCGGCTCGGCCGACCTGCTGGAGGCGCTCGGGGTGAAGGTGGCGCTGCAGCCGGACGGCGTCTCGCGGTGCATCGGCGAGTGTGGGATCGGGTTCATGTTCGCCCCCGTGTTCCACGCGGCCATGGCCCACGCCGCCGGACCCCGCAAGGAGATGGGCATCCCTACGGTGTTCAACTTCCTGGGCCCGCTGACGAACCCGGCGAGGCCGGCCGCCCAGGTGGTGGGCGTTTCGAACCCGGCCATGCTCCCCGTGCTGGCCGGCGTGCTGGCCCGGCGGGGGACCAGGGCCTACGTGTTCCGGGGCAGTGACGGCCTCGACGAGCTCACCACGACCGGCCCGTCGACGGTGCACGAGGTGGGCGCGGGCGAGGCGAAGGAGTTCGAGCTGGACCCATCGAGCCTCGGCCTGCCGACAGCCATTCCTTCGGATCTTGCAGGAGGAGACCCCCAGCACAACGCGGACGTGGCCAGTCGCGTGCTCTCCGGAGAGAAGGGGCCAGCCCGGGACATCGTCATACTGAACGCGGCCGCGGCGCTCGCCGTTGCCGGTGCATCCGGCTTGGAGGAGGGTATGCAGCGAGCAGTCGAATCCGTCGACAGTGGGAAGGCCCGGACGGTTCTGAAACGAT
>DASWCX010000300.1:0-6182 GCA_036395815.1 Actinomycetota bacterium
CCCTCGCTCCAGCGCTCCCTCGACCGCCGCTCCCTTGCCCAGCCGCCGGGGAGAGACCAGCACGCGAGCTCCGGCTCCCGCCGCCTCCCCGGCGGTCCGGTCCGTGCAGCCGTCGGCCACCACCACCACCGCGGCCACCGACGGCAGCGCCGCCAGGGCCTTGACCGTGGAGGCGATGGTCTCCTCCTCGTCGTGGGCCGCGACGAGGGCGACGGCGGGCCCGTCCCCCGGCTCGCCGCTCATGGCGTGGCGGTGGGAGCCGGGATCGAGCCGCAAGAACCCGTCTTCACCCCGAAGTCCTGGCATCCTCCGGATCCCGAGTCGAGGATGTTCCGCAGGCCCAGGACGAGCGCCACCCTCCCCGGCATCTGGTCCGCGTCGTCGACGGTGAGGACCCGCCCGTCCGCGCCGCCGTCCTTCCTGACCAGGGAGACGAAGTCGTAGCTCGTGTCGAAGGTCTCGGCCACGGCCACGGGGTGGTTCGACTCGACCAGCGAGTCGATCAGGGGGACGAAGAAGGCCGCCGGATCGACCGCCGGGGTCCCCCGGCCGCCGCCGAGCACGACCACCGGCTGGTCGGGCCCCCCCAGCTGCTGCACCCCGCCGGAGGCCACGAACTGCTTCTGCAGGAACTGCGCCTGCGCCAGTTGATCGACCAGGTCCGCCGTCTTCACGTCGGGGGGCGCCCCCCCGGCGAGCCGCAGCGCGAGGGCTTCGGCCGCCTGGCGGGACAGCTCGGCCTGGTCCGAGGCGCCGGACAGACCGAGGACCCCCGCGAGGCGCTGCCGAAGACCATCGTCGGTGAGCGCCATGCGCGACGTCATGACCAGCACCCCCGAGACGTCCGCGCCCGCATCGCCGAGGACCTTCCGGACCCCGTCGACCTCGGAGAAGTCCACGCCCTCGGACGTGATCAGAACCACCGCCCGGCCGGCGAGCTGGCCGGTCACGAGCAGGTGCTGGAGCTCGGGCGCCACGTTGTTCCACCCCTGGATCTGCTTGCGAAGATCGGTCACGTCCTTCTGCAGGCCGTGGGTCGTCTTCACGGCGGCGTCGGCGCGCTTGCGGAGCTGCTCGATCACTCCCTGCTTGACCACGGTGGTGCCCATCAGGATCCCGAGGCCGATCGCCAGGAACACCGCGATGATGGACACCACGTGATACCGGAAGGAGACCATCGATCACCCCATCAGTGCGTCACGTTAAACAGGAACTGCCGGACCGACTCCCATATCAGCTTCACCAGCAGCCGCAGCGGCGGGGAGATGGCCACCACGACGATCATCGCGAACACGGCCGACGCCACCAGGAGGATCGTGTCCAGCCCGCGAACCCGGCCCCGATACAGTCGGGACACCCCCTTCGCGTCGACCAGGATCTCGCCCACCCGTAGGCGCACCAGGAACGTGCTCGCCATCCCCATGCGGCCCTTGTCCAGGAACTCGCGGAGGTTCCCGTGGCTCCCGACCGCCACGATGAGGTCGGCTCCCTTCTCGTGGGCCAGCAGGAACGCCACGTCTTCACTCGTCCCGGAGGCCTGCAGGACCTTGTAGGAGAGGCCCAGCGCCGTCAGCCGCTCACGTCCCGGGGCGTGTCCGCTGGGATAGGCGTGGAGGACGATCTCGGCCCCGGAGCGCAGGGCCGCCTCGGTCACCGAGTCCATGTCGCCCACGATCAGGTTCGGGCGGTAGCCCTCCTCGAGCAGGGCGTCGGCCCCGCCGTCCACGCCGATCAGGACCGGGCGGACCTCCCTGATGTACGGACGGAGGGCGGCAAGGTCCTCCTTGTACTGGTAACCCCTGACCACGACCAGCACGTGGCGCCCCGACATCTTGTGGTCCAGATCGGGCAGTCCGCTGCCCCCGAACAGCAGGTCCCGCTCTCGCACGATGAACAGCATGGTGTTCGCGGCGAAGCTCTCGAACTGCTCGGCCAGGCGCCGCCGGGCCACGTCCATCGCCGCGGTCACCGACTCCGGGGTCTGGCGGGTCCCCACGCCGACCAGGTCCGTCCCAGCGTAGACCCGGTCCCCGTCGACCCGAACCGGTTGGCCCTCCTTGATCTTCGACATGAGCAGCTTGCCGACGCCATCGATGAGCGGAACGCCCCGTTCGACCAGGATCAGCGGCCCCAGGTTCGGATACCGGCCGCTGATCGACCGGGCCGCGTTCACCACCGCCGAAACGCCCTTGTCCGCCAGCCCCTCGGCGCTCACCCGATCAAGGTCCTCGTGGTCGATGAACGCGACCTCACCGGGCTGGATCCGCCGGAGGAGGTTCTTGGTCCGTCGGTCGACCCGGGCCGCGCGGCCGCTCTCACGGGCTCCGCGCCTGGCGAGCTTAAGCGCCACGGATCCTCACCTCGGTCCGCTCTGGAGCATCATCCGGGACGAACATAGCCGTTCACGCGGGTTCCGGCGCGCCCGGCACCCTTGGTCAACGCGCCGACGGCCCCGCCTCGATCAGCTCCCGCGCGTGCGCCAGCGATGCCCCCGCCGTCCGGCCGGACAGCATCCGTGCCAGCTCCTCCACCCGCTCCTCCCCATCGAGCATCCGGACGGTCGCCGAGCCACCCTCCTTCGTCACCAAGAAGTGCCGGTCGGCTCGGGCCGCGATCTGGGCCAGGTGCGTCACCACCAGGATCTGTCGCCGCCTCGCTACCTGGGCCAGCCGCTCGGCCACCGCGGCGGCGGTGCGGCCTCCGATGCCCGCGTCGACCTCGTCGAACACGATGGTGGGAACGTCGTCCAGGTCCGAAAGCACGCTCCGGCACGCCAGCATGACTCTGGACAGCTCGCCGCCGGACGCCGCCTTGGCAAGAGCCATCCGAGGTTGCCCCGGGCCGCCGGCGAACACGAACTCCACCCGCTCGGCTCCGCTCGAGCCGAGCTCCTCCAGCGCGGCCAGCTCCACCGCGATCTCGGCGCCCGGCATGCCCAGGGCCCGAACCTCGGCCTGGAGCGCCTTCGCCAGCCGGGGCGCGGCGTGGGCTCGCCGACTGCCGAGGTCGTCCGCCAGCGCCGCCACCCGGTCCTCGAGGAGCGCCGCCCGCTCCTGCAGGGCGGCCCGCTCCGTGTCCTCGCCCTCCAGGGAGGCCAGGCGTTCCCCCGCCTCCCCGAGATAAGCGAGGATCCCCTCCTCGCCGTCGCCGTACTTGCGCTCCAGCGCCTTCAGGGCCTGGAGGCGCTCCTGGACCGCGGCCAGCCGGGCCGGGTCCACCTCCATCGACTCGCGGTAGACACGCACCTCCACCAGGAGATCCGCCGCCTCCGCCGCGGCCGAATGGAAGCGTTCGAACAGCCCTCCGGCCGGCGCGTCCAGGGCGGCGATGCCCTGGGCGGCGGCGGCCGCCTGTCGCAGCCTGTCGGCGGCGCCGGCATCCTCACCCAAGGCCCGCTCCGCCTCGGCCGCCAGCGCCAGGATCCGCTCGGCGTGGGCCAGCCTCGACCCCTCCTCGGCGAGCGCCCGCAGCTCCCCGGGCGACACCGCCGCCCCTTCGATCTCCCGGATCTGGTACCGGAGGAGGTCCTTCTCGCGCTCGCGGTCCCGGGCCGCCCGATCGAGGGCCTCCAGAGCGGCCAGCGTCCGGCGGAGCTCCGCGAACGCCTCCCGGTACGTCGCCGCCACGACCTCGTGATCCTCCCCGGCGAACCGGTCGAGGAACGACAGCTGGGCCGCGGGCGACAGGAGCCGGGCCGCCTGGTTCTGGCCGTGGATCTCGACCAGGCGGTCCCCCACCGCCGCCAGGTTCGCCACCGGAGCAAGCCGCCCGTCGATGCGCGCGGAGCTCTTCCCTTCCGACCCGACGGTCCGGGACAGCACGAGCTCCTGGCCATTCTCCGGGGGCTCAACTGGACCGTCTCCGGATTCTCCGTCCCTGGCTCCCTCCGGAGCGTCATCGAGGGCATCGTCTCGTCCCAGGACCGCCTCCAGCTCGGGACCGGGGGACGACACTCGGAACCGCGCCTCCACCGAGAGCGCCCTCCGTCCGGTTCGAACCATCCCCGAGGCGGCCCGGGAGCCCAGGGTGAGGGCCAGCCCCACGGTGATCATGGTCTTCCCCGCCCCGGTCTCGCCGGTCAGCACGTTCAGCCCGGGCGCCAGGTCGAGCGTGGCGTCGTCGACCACACCGAGGGCCGACACGTGGAGCTCCTCCAGCACAGTGCCAATCCTATCCGGGGCCACCGACACGCCAGGCAGTCAGCCCGGGGGCGACGGCGGGGGGGCCGCCCCGCCGACCGCCTCTCCCGGCAGCGAGAACTTCTCTCGTACCAGGGTGAAGAACGTGGGCGAGCTGGCGCTTCGAACCAGCCGGGCGGGACGCTCGGCACGGCGGATCTCCACCGCCGACCCCACGGGAAGCTCGAGCCCTCGCCGGCCGTCGCCGGAGAGCAGGCCGGGCTCGTCGCCCATGACGTGCAGGGTCACGCCGTCCTCCGGGGCCAGGACGATCGGCCGGTCGAACACCATGTGCGGGGACACCGGGGTCAGCAGGAGGCAGGCCACCTTGGGCGACACGATGGGGCCTCGTGCCGAGAACGAATACGCGGTCGAGCCGGTCGGCGTGGCCACGATCACCCCGTCGGCGGAGAAGGTGGTGACGTACTCGCCGCCGATCATGGCTCGAAGCGTGATCAGCCGATGCCGAGCCCGCTTCTCCACGATGATCTCGTTGAGGGCCCACTGTGGCTCCGTCCAGGGCGCATCCACCGGACGGGCCTCGAGCGCCATCCGGTCGTCGGTGACCATGTCGCCCTCCAGGATCCGGGACAGGAGCGCCGGGGCCTGCGACGGCTCGACCTCCGTCAGGAATCCGAGCCGGCCGACCTTCACGCCAAGCAGGGGAACCCCGGCCCCGCTGGCGATGTGCGCCGCTCGCAGAAGGGTCCCGTCACCCCCGACCGACACGACCAGGTCGAGCCCGTCGCCGAACCGGGGTTCCTCGACCTCCTCGCCCGCGCCGACCGGCTCGCCCGCGAGGCATCGGGTGGCCACCCCGCGTTCGTGGAGCCAGCCGATCAGCGACCGCGCCGCCGCCAGGGCCTCCTCCCGGCCGCCGTGGGCGATCACGCCGACCTTACGGATCGGCGCTCGCTCAGCCATCCCCGCGGCTCCTGCTCAGGAGCTGGCCGGCCTCCGCCACAGCCAGACGGATCATCCGGTCGTCGACCCCTCCCGGTTCGGAAGGCCGCCCAGGATCTCCCCGCTCGTGGAGCAGGAACTCGACGTTCCCCGCCGGGCCCAGCAGAGGGGAGGGGGCGACCGCCAGGACCTCGAACCCGGCCTCGACGCAGGCTTCCGCCACCGACCGCAACACCCGCCCCCACACCTCGGGATCGGCCACGACACCGCCGCGCCCCACCTCGTCCCGTCTCGCTTCGAACTGCGGCTTCACCAGCAGGACGACGTCCGCATGCGGAGCGGCGCATCGGCCGAGCGCCGGGATCGCCAGCCGGAGGGAGATGAACGAGAGATCGGCCACCACCAGGTCCGGTGGCTCGGCCAGGTCGCCCGGCCCGAGGTCCCGAACGTTCGTCCGTTCCATCACCACGACCCGGGGATCCTCGCGGAGCCTCCAATCGAGCTGGCCGTACCCGACGTCGACGGCGATGACCCTGGCGGCGCCCCGCTGGAGGAGGCAATCGGTGAACCCGCCGGTCGAGGCGCCGGCGTCGAGGGCCACGCGGCCGGCCACGTCGACGCCGAAACGATCCAACGCGGCCTCGAGCTTCTCCCCACCCCGGGAGACGAACCGCCGGGCAGGAGCGGCCAGGGTGATCGGTTCGTCGGGCCCCACCAGCATGCCGGCCTTGGCCGCCGGACGCCCCCCCACGGTCACCTTTCCCGATCGGATGGCCAGCCCAGCCTCGGACCGGGTGGCGGCCATGGCCCGCCTGACCATCTCGACATCCAGCCGGCGGCGCACCTCACCGTCGGTGGAGGTAGGTACCGATCGATGCCCTCGAGCAGGCCTTCCTCGCGCCGGCAGCCATTCCGGGATCAGGATAGCAACGGGCCGGGCTGGGCCGCGCGGTATGATCCGCGCCGCCGGCGCCCGCGGCGTCACGCCTTTGCGAACGGGGAGCTCCGTGGCCACCAAGCGACAGGTCGAGACGAAGCTCCGGCAGCTGATCGGACGGCTCCACGGCGCCGATGAGGGCGTGGAGGCGCTGGCGAAGGCCC
>DASWCX010000301.1:0-1877 GCA_036395815.1 Actinomycetota bacterium
ATAACTGCGGGTCCCCATATGGCATCTTTGTTCGAGATGGCGGCGCCAAGCCTCAATGTTGCTTTCCCGACAAAGGAACAGTTGGGGGGCCGGGCGAAGAGGGACAGACAGATGAGTCGGTCAGACCACCCCGTCGGACTAATCGAACCGTCAAACAGGTTGACTTGGACGAACGTCGTTCAACTGCATGAGGCCAGCTGGTGGCGTCAAGACAAGCTTGACCAGGTCAGAGGCTCGAATAGCCTTTTCCCCCGCGGTTTGTCGCGGTCTTTTCCCTGCGATGCCCAGGCGCGGCTGCTTCCACTTCCGCGCTGACGCCCTGGGCTGGCGAACCCCTAGCCCGTGGGTTCGCTCGACAGGACGCGAACGACCTCGTCGGTCTGGGGCCAAGCGAGGACCCGGCCCTCGGCATCATGAACCCCCGACCCGGGTTCGGCCGTACCGATCACGGCTGCCGGATGACCCTCGGCGAGGAAGGCGTCCAGGGCCGGCTCGGCCCGGTCCGGCGGGAAGGCCGCGAGCAGAGTGCCCGAGGCGAGGGTGGACCAGGGGTCGGCGCCGAGGACCCGGCACAAGGCGGCCCCGGGTCCGAACCAGAGTATGGCTCGCCGGTCGATCCGGAGGAAGACGCTCGAGGCATGGGCCATCTCGTGCAGGCCCGCGGCGAGGCCACCCTCGGTCGGGTCGTGAAGGGCCGTCGCCCCCAGGTCAGCGGCCAGCAGCGCCGGCTCCACCACCGAGATCCCGGGATCGTCCAGGGCGCCGCGGGCCGCATCCAGGAGGGCAGGGTCGAGCCCGCCGAGACGGTCGGCCGCCTCGCGGGCCAGGAGGGCCGCCCCTTCGATGGGGGCCGCCCCCACCTGGAGCACGACGTCTCCCGGGCGCACGCCGCCGGTCGCCAGGAACCCCCCGGCTCCGGCCAGGCCGAGCATCTGGCCCACCACGACAGGCTGCGTGACCGCCCCGGTCACCTCCGTGTGGCCACCGACCAGGTGGGCCCCGATGCGAGCCAGAGTGCGCCGCATGGCGGTGAAGAGCTCGCCGATCGTGGCCTCGGTCGTACCGAGGGGAACGAGGACAACGGCGAGGAACCACCGAGGTCGGGCCCCGGTCACCGCCACGTCGTTGGCGTTGACGATCACCGAGAGCCGCCCGACCTCCTGGTTGGTGAGGGTGATCGGATCGGTGGCGGCGACGAGGATGCCGTCGGGGACCTCGATCGCGCAGGCGTCCTCGCCGATGCGAGGGCCCAGGCGGATCTCGGGCGGTTGGGGCGGGAGCTCCGCGAGCACGCGAGTCAGCAGGTCCACGGGGACCTTGCCGCCGGGGAGGGACGCTTCCGGCTCCGAAGGCCTGTCCACTGCCCAACAGGGTAGAGGGTTGATGACCTCGCCTCCCGGACTTGGGGCCCAGGAAAGCCATCGGCGCGGGCCGATGCTCAGAGGTAGGGGGGGGCTCCCGGGATTCGAGCTCAGGTGTTCACCGCTGCGGAACTAGGGCCGTAGCCAGCTCACTGAAGGCTCGTGCCGCCTCCAGCTGGGTCCCCTGGAACACCCTCCAGCCAACCGAGAATCTCCGCGTGCGCCAGGTGCAGCTCCTCGAGGGACCCAGCCCGAATGTTGGGGGTCAGCTCCTCGAGCTCCTGATAGAGCTGGGGTGGCAACGCGTTGCGCGGCTCGGTCCGGATCCTCTCGTGAAGGCGCCGGAGGTGATCGACTGCTCCCCGGCTCGGGCCGGATCAGCCTAATCTCCTCTAGCACTTCGCGGGTGACCAGAGCGATCCGGGGCAGCCACTGCGATCGGCGACGAGCCGCTCTCCGGCCTCGCCGGGCGTCTCGGACCCGACCATCAGGCTTGCCGCCATAGGCCCGCCCGGC
>DASWCX010000302.1:0-2494 GCA_036395815.1 Actinomycetota bacterium
GTGGGTCGAGTAGTTGTCGACCACGACGTGGAGCCTCCGCCGCGGGTAGGCCCGGGCCACCTTCTTCAGGAACCGCAGGAACTCCTCGTGACGGTGCCGGTCGAAGCAGTGATCGGTGACCTTGCCCGTGGCCACCTCCAGGGCGGCGAACAGGGTGGTGGTGCCGTGTCTTTGGTAGTCGTGGGTGGCCTTCTCCGGCAGGCCCGGGCGAATCGGCAGGATCGGCTGGGTTCGGTCGAGGGCCTGGATCTGCGACTTCGTGCGCCACGAGGCGCCATGGAACCGGGTGGGATGAAAGGACCACCTCCGGTCTGTCGCAGCAGGCCGGTGAAGCTGGGGGCAGTCGATCCCTGGGGACGCAGGGGGAGGCGGGAGCAGCCCCGACAACGCCGGGACGGGTCGGCACCGTCAGACGGCCCGGGTCCGGTCAGCGAGACGGGAAGGTGTACGTGTGTAGAAACCAGTGGTGGAACCCCCTCAAGAGATCCACCGGCTCCAATCTGGCGGATGTGGGCCAGGCGGCAGTGCACGCTCCTGGGGAACTCCCGAGGGGCGACTTCGTGGCTGGCGTGAAGACCGCCGGCCCGGAGGCCATGGGGAAGGACTGCGGCGTACCCATGGCGAGGCTGCAGGGGAAAAGCTGGGCACCTAACCCGTCGACCGGTACGTGGTGAACGTGGGAACCGCCCCGGAGCCGCCCTCCCCGCCGACCAGCCAGGTCGGCGGCGGGCACGCTCGTCGTCAGCGCGGAGCTCCGGGGCGGGGCGGAGCCCCCGTAGTAGTCCGAGGCCGGGAAAGCCGGCCACATGGCCAAGGGGGGCAGCGATCCCGCAGTGGAGGCACTGGAACGGCAGGAGGTCGCCGGTGAACACCGGCGCGCCAAGGCCCACGGCCAGCGAGGCCGAGGCCCGGGTACTGCGGATCCAGACCAAGCTGCACCGATGGGCAACCGACGAGCCAACCCGTCGGTTCGATGACCTGTACAACCTCGTCTGTGATCCGGCGTTCCTGCTGGTGGCATGGCGCCGGGTCCGTGGCAACAAGGGAGCCCGCACGGCAGGAGTGGACGGGCAGACCGCCCGATCCATCGAGGCCGGACGGGGCGTGGAGGCGTTCTTGGACGATCTGCGGGCCGAGCTCAAGGCCCGCACGTTCACCCCACTCCCCGTGCGGGAGCGGACCATCCCCAAGCCCGGAAGGACCAAGGTGAGGAGGCTGGGGATCCCCACGGTCCGTGACCGCGTTGTTCAGGCGGCCCTCAAGCTAGTGCTCGAGCCGATCTTCGAGGCGAGCTTTCAGCCGTGCTCGTACGGCTTTCGCCCGAAGCGCCGGGCCCAGGACGCCATCGCCGAGGTGCACTTCTTCGCCTCTCGTACCTACGAGTGGTCGGTAGAAGGCGACATCGAGGCGTGCTTCGACGAGCTGTCGCACGTCGGCATCATGGACCGGCTGCGGCTGCGGGTCGAAGACAAGCGGGTCCTGGTCCTGGTGAAGGCGTTCTTGAAGGCCGGCATCCTCACCGAGGATGGGGCCGACAAGCACCCGATCACCGGCACGCCCCAAGGGGGCATCCTCTCGCCGTTGCTCGCCAACGTCGCCCTGTCCGTCCTCGACGATCGCTTCGCCGAGGCGTGGCGGGACGCGATGTCCACCGAGGACGCACGCCGCAAGCGGCGCCGACAGGGACTGGCCACCTACCGCCTGGTCCGCTTCGCGGACGACTTCGTGGTGCTGGTGTCCGGGACCAGGGAGCACGCCGAGGCGTTGCGGGAGGAGGTGGCGACGGTGCTCGCGCCGGTGGGACTTCACCTGTCGGCGGAGAAGACGAGGATCAGCCACATCGACGAGGGGTTCGACTTCCTGGGCTTTCGCATCCGGCGGGAGCTCAAGAGGGGAACGGCGAGGCGCCAGGACTACACCTACCCATCGAAGGCCGCGCTCGCGGCGATCAAGGGGAAGGTGCGGGCGCTGACCCGACAGGCATGGAACCAACCGCTCAGCACCCTGATCCGCCGGTTGAACCCGGCTCTTCGGGGATGGACCAACTACTTCCGGCACGGGGTGTCGAAGGCGACCTTCAGCTACCTCCGGTCCTTCGTCTGGCACCGGGTCATCTGTTGGCTTCGCCGCAAGCACCCTCGAGCCTCATGGAAGGAGCTGCGGCGGCGCTACCTCGATCGGTGGTGGCCGCGGCATGGCGAGAAGGAACTGTTCAACCCCGGCGCCGCGGTCGTAACCCGATACCGCTACCGGGGGAACCGGATCCCCTCGCCGTGGTCAGAGCGGACCGGGCTGGCAATTGGGTAGTTCAACCGGCATGGATCGTGGAGAGCCGGATGCGTGGAGACGCGCACGTCCGGTTCGGAGGTGCGGGTCGGGGAGACGGGCTGATCGAGAGACGGCACCGCGCCCCGGCCCGACCCTACTCGTCCACGCACAGCACGATGGCCTTGTCCGGCGGGTCCAGGTACAGCCCGATGACGTCGCGGACCTT
>DASWCX010000303.1:0-8062 GCA_036395815.1 Actinomycetota bacterium
CGATGTCGACCGGAGCCGGCTTGAAACCGGAGTAGGGGAGGAGCGACCGAAGGAGCTCATCGTCGAATCGCCGGACGGTGGCGCCGATCTCGATGGCCGCGCGTTCGGCGTGGTCTTCGGTGGACCCCATGATGGAGGCGAAGACCTTCGCGGCTTCCGCCTGAACCTCCGGCGGCGGAGGATCCGAGGCGAGCGCTTCGGGCGCGCCCGGGGTCCGCATGGCGACCGCCCCGGCCACGGCCACCGCCTGCGGGTAGCCTCCGCACCACCGGTCGACGGCATCCACCCAGCCGGGCGCGGGAGCGTTCCCTTCCGCCCGGAGCTCGAGGTATCGGGCGATCTCTTCCCGCGAGAACGGCGTCAGCGGTTTCGACACCACTCGCCCGGGAAGGGCGGGATGCTCGTCGGCGGATCCGTTCCGGGTCACCGCGACGATCGTGTGCGACCGCTTCGACAGGTTGGCGACGACCTCCATGAGCCACCCCCCGATCTCCCCGTTCACCACCCGGGAGAAGTCGTCGACCAGGAGCGCGGTGCGGTCGCCGGGCGACTTCGAGACCTCCTCTACGAACAAGTCCTGGAGCCTGTCCTTGGCCAGGCTCAGGGCCGTGACCGTGGGACTGACGTCGGTCAGCTCGCGCGCCCGGGTGCTGAACGACGAGGCGTCCTCCCCGGGGAGTTGCGCGGCCAGCCCCTCCAGGATCCGCCGATACCCGGCCAGGTTCTCCTCTCGAACGCTCAGGGCGGCATCGGCGGCGCCGCTCGCCCCGGTCGGGCCTGGCTCACGCCGCTCCAGGCTCACCTGGAGGAGGTGACAACCCTTCGACTCGGAGATCCGGGCGGCGCATTCCGCGAGGAGGGTCGTCTTGCCGATCCCTCCCGGTCCCTGAATGTCGTAGACGACGAGGGCATCCCCGCCGGTCGCGGCCTCGACGATCGGGTCCAGCACGTCCTCGCGGCCGACGAAGTACGGGTCTCGCTTCAGTTCGGCTCCGTTCGCGGATCCCACCCCCCTGGATGCCCTCGCGCGCAACCTCTCGCCGTGACTGCGGCCGCGCGACAGCCCCGATCGTCGCACCGTGGAGCGGCCTCACGCAAGGATCGCCTGGCCTCACCGCCGCCCGACCGTTAGGGTTGCGTCGTGTCCTGGCCGGCGCCCATCGCCGCGTCCTTCGGGTCTCTTGGGCCCGCGCTGATCGGCCTGCTCGGCGTGGTGGTCGGCGCGGGCGTCAACCTCGGGGCGCAATTCGTCCTCGCCGAGCGCCGGCGGAAGGACGAGCGCCGAACCGCCGTCCGGCTCGTGGACGACGAATTGGCCCGGGCCCTCGATCTGGTCGAGGCGTGGGGAGGCCCCCTGCGGCGGGTCCTTCCCGAGAAGGCCAGCGACATCGACATGTCCTCGTGGGCGAAGGCCCAGGACGTCCTTTCCCTGGCCCTGGACAACGACGGGTGGGACGTCCTGCGCGAGGCCGAGGCGTCGGTGATCCGGTTCCGGCGGAGCCTGGAAGCCGGACCGGACGAGACCGACCCGAGCGCGTCGAAGATGATCGACGACGCCGCCCGGGACGCTTTGCAGAAGATCCGGGCCGCGCGAAAGCAGCTCGAGCCCTACGTGAGGGCGTGAGGCCCATCGGTCAGGTCGATACGACGTCCGGAGGCACCGATTCACCTTGGGGACCATCCCCGCCTGGCCAGCAGTTGGGGCGGCATCTCCCATCTGATAGCACGTCATCGATGTGCCACCAGAGCTGCTCTATCTCAACGGGCCTCTTGCAGGGTCCGTAATCGATCTCCCGCCCACTCTCGAGCTTGATGGTCAGGGTTCCGCCCTGATCGCAGGATTGAGGAATGGGAGCGGGAAGTGGCTCGGGAACGAACTTGAGGATCTGCTCCAGCGGATACCCGCCACGAGGCGGCACACGACCAAGCGACACGCTCGGACCTTCAGGTACGGGCTGGATATGAACGTCGCTGATCTGCCTCAGGTTCACGTGGATGGAGGGCCCGAGCGGCGTCCCCGCCCGTGCATGCGACGAACAACAAGGAGGCCACCGCCAGGGGGGCCGTCTTCGTCATGGCCAGATCGCTCACGGAATCGCCCCGAGATGTCGATGGTCGTGCCCGTCGAGATCGTAGAGCAAGGGATCGGCGGGGAATCAACTCGCCGGAGAGCCCAGGCGGGCTTGTAGTGACTAGTGCGCTCGGACTAGACTGAACGGGCTGCTGCGCGGGCGCGGCGCGCGGCTCGGAGGTCAGGGGTTCCGGTCGGGTGGCGTTCACCAGGGCTCCCTCGTGGGTGGTCGTGTTGCTGCTGGCCATGCCGGTGGCGACGCTGCCGGCCACCGGCGGGCCCACTCTTGCCGCCACGGCGAAGCCGATCATCCAGAGCGCCCCTGGCGAGATCGGCTACGGAGGGACGTTCGCCGTCGGGACGCCCGACGCGAAGGACATCGCGGCCGTGGAGCTGGTGCCGGCGTCGGTGGGCGGTCTGGTCCCGGGCGGACTCACGGTACCCCTGGCCATCGCCGGCCGGAGCTCACAGGCGCTCACCGTGCGGGAGCCGGCCTCGCCGGAGGTCGCCCCGCCGGGACCGTACCTGCTGTTCATCGAGGAGCAGACCCTCCTGGGGCTGACCCCTTCGGCGGCTCGAGCCATCACCCTGGTCCAACCGGCGCAGCCGGCCGCGTCGCCCACCTCGGCCGGGTCCGGGTCCGGCTCCGGACCCGCGCAGGCTCCGGCGGGCGGGGCGAGCCCCGGCGCCACTCCGTCTTCGTCGAACCGCGCCAAGGCGAACCCCGGCAGCACCGCGGCGACCCGAAGCACGGGGACGACCCCCGCCCGCGCACGAACCGGCTCCGTGAGGGGAAGGAACGCGGGCGATCAGGCCCCGCTGGCGGGATTCCCCTGGCTCCTCGTGCTGATCCCCATGTTCGTGTTCGTCGTGTGGCGGCTGGCCCGGATGACCGAGCCGGCGGGGAGCGGGGATCGCCACCGCTAGGAACCGCCACCCCGGCGCGGCGCGTTCAGCGGTTCGAGCGCTCCGGTGCCGGGTCGCGTCCCAGCCTTCGAAGCGCCAGCCCGGAGAGCGCCTCGAGCACCAGCCGGTTCGCCAGGAGCGCGGTGATCTCCGCGTGGTCGTACGGAGGCGAGACCTCCACCACCTCCATCCCGGCCAGGCCCACTTCGAACGAGAGCCGCCGGACCGCCCGCAGCGCCTCCCTGGCCGTGATCCCGCCCGGCTCCGGCGTGCCCGTCCCCGGGGCGAACGCCGGATCGCACACGTCGATGTCGAAGGACAGGAACAGGTGGTCGAAGGCCCGGGCCACCGCCACCACATCGTCCATCACCGCGTTCATCCCTCGCTCGCATGATCTCCTCCATCAGGAACCAGCGGAAGCCCTGCTGCCGGGCCCACTCGAAGTCCGGCGGATCGGGCCAGTAGCCGCGGAGCCCGACCTGCACGATGTTCTCTCCACGGAGCGAGCCCTCTTCGACCAGACGCCGGAGGGGCGTTCCGTGGGACAGCCGCACCCCGTAGACGGTGTCGGCGTTGTCGGCGTGGGCGTCGAAGTGGACCAGGCCAAGGGAGTCGGGCTTCAACGAATCCGCCACCGCCCCCACGTCCGGATGTGCGATGGAGTGGTCCCCGCCGAGGACGATCGGGATCGCTCCCGCCGCGGCGACCTCGCCGACCGCTCGCCGGATCGCCTCGTGGCTGCGGGTCTGATCGCCGGGCACCACCTCGGCGTCGCCGAAGTCCACCACGGCCAGGACCTCGAACGGGTCCACCCCCACGTCGAGGTTCGGCCTGGGGGGAGGCGACCCGCCCGACACGTCGGCCAACCTGATGGCGCGGGGACCGAACCTGGCCCCCGGCCGGTTCGACACGGGTTCGTCGATGGGCGCGCCCATGATGGCCACGTCCGCCCCCCTTCAGCTCGGAGGCGTCGAGCACCAGGGGGAGCTTGGAGAACGTGGCGCCGCCCGCGTAGGACGGCTCGTCGGGGCGGTTCACCTGCATGGGGGGATTCTCCCGGCCTTCCGGACCCGGCTCAACCCGGGGCATCCTCTTCGGCTCCCGGAGGCTGCGCCACCTCCAGCCTCCGCTGGGCCAGCAGCTCCTCGAGAACGAGGGCGTCCCGAGGGGCGGCCGCCAGGGGGTCGTTGTTGAAGAAGACGAAGGCTTCGGGCACGGCCAACGCGGCGATCCGGTCGGCCCACGCCCGGAGCTTCTGCCGCGTGTAGCCGGGGTGGGCCGGCCTGCCCTGATGGAACCGGATGTAGGTCCAGCCGCCGGTCACGATCTCCCGGACCCGGGCCCCCGGCCGGTCGGCCAGCACCCACGCGGCCCCCGCTTGGTCCAGCGCTTCGAAGACGTCGTCGCGCCACCAGCTCGGCTCCCTGAACTCGAAGGCCGGCCGCATCGCCCGCGGCAGCAGCCGGAGGAACTCGGCCAGCAGGGGCACGTCGGCTTTCAGGTTCGGCGGGAACTGGAACAGGACGGGCCCGAGCTTCGGGCCGAGGCGGGTGGCCCGAGACCAGAACAGATCGACCGGGTCCTTCGTCTCCCGCATCCGGCGGACGTGGGTGATGTAACGGCTGGCCTTCACCACGAACAGGAACGCTTCCGGCGTCTCCACCCGCCACCGATCGAACGTCGACTCCTTGGGAAGCATGTAGAAGGAGTTGTTCACCTCGACCACCGGGAACCGGGAGGCGTAATGGCGGAGCCACGCTCGCTGGGGCACGCCCTTCGGGTAGAACCGATCCTTCCACGAGCGGTACTGCCAGCCGCTGGTGCCGACGTGGATCATCCCGGCTCACCCATTCCCCGGCCCGGCGTAGACTTGATCGGTCGAAAGGAATGACATGGGCTTGCTGATCATCCTCCTGCTCATCCTGGCCGCGGCGCTCGGCGTCCTCGGCCTCATCGTGAAGGTGGCCCTCGGCATCGCGCTGGGGATCTTCCTGGGGTTCGTCCTGGTGGCCTGGCTGGTGGCCTGGCGGGTCCGGCGAGCCCTGTGGGGCTCCCGGCCCAGGTGGCGGCGCGTCCGTGGCTCGACCGTGGAGGTCCTGGACAACCGCGACCCCCGCTAGCGCGGGCGGTCACCCCTCCAGTAGACGTTCGGCGAACCCGGCCACGATGTCGGCCGCCGCACGCTCACGCTTTGCGAAGTAGTGGTCGGCGCCCGCGACGATCTCCACCGTGGCATCGGGCAGCCGGCGGGCCAGCCATTCGAGCTCCGGAACCGGGCAGTACTGGTCGGCGTCGCCGGCCAGGAGCAGGATAGGCCGCCGGAACGCCGACAGCTCGTCGTCGTCCGGCAGCGGGGGAAGGTCCAGGCTCGACTCGCTGAGCGGGAAGCCGATCAGGGCCAGCCCGTCGATCCGCGGATCCCGCACGGCCGCCCGAAGCGCCACGTTGGCGCCGAACGACCACCCGCAGACGAACAGGGGTCCCTCGGCCTCGCCTCGAGCCAGCCCCACCGCGGCCTCGACGTCCGCCACCTCCTGCTCGCCGCCGCCGTATTCGCCCTCCGAGCCCATCACGCCCCGGAAGTTGAACGACAGGACGGTGAATCCCCGCGAGGCCAGCCCGATCCGCAGGGCCCACAGCAACGGATGATCCTTGCTGCCCCCGTGCCGGGGATGGGGATGGCAGAGGACGGCGGCGCCCCTCGGGCCCTGGTCGGGGCGGCGCAGCTCGCCCTCCAGCGTCAGCCCGTCAGCGGTGTCGAACGTGACCCGTCCCATGGCGACGGCCCAATCGGCCTGTGGGACGATGGCAGACGTGGACCCCGCCGGCAACCGTCTGACGGGCTCCGGCCTCGTCCTCCGCGATCCGCTCCCGTGGGCCGACGAGCGGCAGGTGGTGGAGACCGCCGAGGCCATGGGGTACCGGGCCGTGTTCGTCCCGGAGATCGCGGCCCGGGAGGCGTTCTCCACGCTCACCGGGTTCTCCTCGGTGACCGAGCGTGTCCTTCTGGGGACCGGCGTCGTCACCATGTGGGCCCGGTCCCCGGTCATCACCGCCATGGCCGCGGCAACCGTCCAGGACCTCTCGGAGGGCCGGCACGTCCTCGGGCTCGGAGCGGGAACCGCGCCGCCCGGGGCTCCCGGCAGCGACCGGCCGGTCGAGCGCCTCCGCCGGTACGTGGTCTCCGTCAAGACGGCGCTGTCCGGAGCGGCGATCCTGGCCGACGACCCCTTCGGGGGAGGCGGGTTCGTCCTGGGTCTCGACCTTCCGCAGGGGCCGCCCCCGGTGTGGCTGGGCGCCCTGGGCGACCGGATGGTGCGCCTGGCCGGCGAGGTTGCCGACGGCGTGATCCTCAACTGGTGCACGCCCGACCGGGTGGCCTGGGCGCGCAGCGACCTGGACCAGGCCGCCGAGAAGGCCGGCCGCGACCCCGCCGCCATCACCATGTCGGTGTACCTCCGGGCCTGCCTGGGTGTCAGCGAACGGGCCGCGCTGGCCGCGCTCCGGGGGCCAACCGGGATGTACGCGTCCGCCCCGCACTACCAGCGGCAGCTCGAACGGATGGGACTGGGGGAGGAGGGGAGGGCCGCGGCGGCCGCGTTCGGCTCCGGCCGCCCCGAGGACGTTCCCGAGTCGCTGGTTCGGGCCCTCACCATCATGGGCGGGAGGCCGGAGGCGATCGAACGATCCCGAGCGTTTCGGGAGGCTGGGGCGGACCTCGTGCTCTGGTATCCGGTGCCGGCCCTGGACCCGCTGTCCTCGATCATGGGGACGGTCATGGCCGCCGCCCCCGATCCGGCGGTCGAGCCCTCGTAGCGTCGCCGAGGCTTTGGCCGAACCCGGGTTGCGCCGATGACTTCAGCGGGTAAACTGCCATTTACACGGTCGCCACCGTACAAAAGGGGGAAACTCGGATGACGTACACGATCTGCGAGCCCTGCATCGACGTCAAGGACCGGGCCTGCGTGGACGAGTGCCCGGTGGACTGCATCTACGAGGGCGGCCGGATGCTCTACATCCACCCCGACGAGTGCGTCGACTGCGGGGCCTGCGAGCCGGTCTGCCCGGTGACCGCCATCTTCTACGAGGACGACGTGCCGGCCGAGTGGAAGAACTACACCCCGATCAACGCCGAGTTCTTCAACGACGACATCAGCGGGATCGGCTCGCCCGGAGGCGCCGCCCAGGTGGGCCCGGTCGACAAGGACCACCCCTTCGTGGCGAACTTCGCCGCGGAGTAGCGCTCCGCGCAGGGGCATCCCTCAGACGGTCGACGGCCCACAACTGGGCCCGTCCTCGCTTGATGTTCGGACTTCCTCCTGATCCATCTTGGCGGAAGGGATGGAGGAAGATAGGAGGGTGATCCGCCGAGATCGTTTGGGCTCGTTGCGCGGCCTGGCAGCATTCTCCCTCGCCCTGTCTCTTGCTGCAGCGCTGGTTTCGTGCCGGGGTTCCGTGCGTCCCACCTCGCCCACCTCGAGCCCGGATGATCTCGTGGTCGGACTCAGGACGATCGATATGGGACAGATGATCGCGTTTACAGCGACAGCAGTTCTCAAGACGATGGACGCCGGATCAATCTGGTCCGACATATCGCCCCCATCTCGTCCCCCGGTGCGTGGATTGTTCTTCCTGGATTCCTCGAACGGTTGGCTTGCCTCATCGACCGATGATCGAGTGGACGTCTACCGTACGACCGATGGCGGGCAGTCTTGGGAGATCGATACGCTCTCGGAAACATATCCGGATGGCTTCGGAACCCCATACTTTGCCTTCCTGGATCGACTCGATGGATGGGTGACAGTCCCGCTTCCGACCAGCGCTGCCTTTGCGGTTTCACGCGTCTACCACACGACTGACGGAGGGCAGAGTTGGAATGAGGAATCTCATCCTGTCCGGCTGGACGGCCCGATCGCGTTCTCCACCGAATCAACTGGCTGGGGTCCTGGCGACGCCGAGGCTTCGTCGCTGTACCAGACCACGGATGGAGCGAAGACATGGCAGCAGCGTTCACTGACCGTTCCGGTGGGGTATGAGGCGGACCGCGCTTCTTTCGGGACCCCAGTCTTTTTCGACGCGATGAAC
>DASWCX010000304.1:0-4699 GCA_036395815.1 Actinomycetota bacterium
AGGGCCAGCCTGCGGGGTCCTCCTCGCCCAGGTAGCCGCGGGGTGGGTTCAGGCTGAGGAAACGCCCGACGCCGTCCGAGCGGATGGCCTCGGCCAGTGGGTCCGGGCGGACATAGATGGCGGGATCGATGGTGGGGGCCAGCAGGGGGGTCAGGGGGCGCAGCCCGAACGTCTGGTCCAGCCCCGTCCGGACGAACTCCGTGGACGAGGCCTGCCCGATCAGCCCGTTGGCGACGAGCTCCGCGGCCACGATCACCGGAAGCGCGACCAGGAGGGCCGGTCTGCGGACCGCCGCCACCAGGGCCAGCCCGCCCACCGCCGCCCCCACGGCGAGCAGGAGCAACCTGGGCGGCCACACCCCGACCACCAGCGGCAGCACGCCCCATACGGCGATCCCAGGGACCAGCATCACGGCCCGGCGCCGGAAGGTCCTCGCTTCGATCCACGCCTCCAGCCCCAGGCCGGCCAGGATGGCCATGATCGGGACCACCAGGTAGCGGAACCGGTAGGGGCTGTAGAGGTAGAAGTCGCCGTACGGCAGCCTTCGGAACAGGGGAGCGAACGTCACCGCCACCCACCGCAGCGACAGGAAGTAGCAGGCCGCTCCCAGGATGCCGAAGGCAACCACCAGGTGCCGCCGGGTCCGATCCCAGGCGCTGGCCAGCGCCAGCGCCAGGGGCGCAGCGCCCAGGTAGGCGCCGGGCGAGATGGCGAACACCATGGGCCAGGTCGGGGTGGCCGTGGGCCCGATCTGGAACGGAAGGATCCGCCGGCCCGCCAGGCGGCTGGCCAGGTCCTGGAGGCCGGCGTAGCCGACGCCGAGCGTCGTTCGGGGCAGGTAGGTCAGCCTGGGGAGGAAGTACGCCAGGTTCACCAAGGGAAGGATCGGAACGAGGATGCCGGCGTGCGCCAGGGCCTCCCATCCGCTCCGCCGGCCTCCCCGCACATCGGAGGCCAGGCGGGCCGCCAGATAGGCGAGGAACGCCGCGTTCCCCAGGATGAACCCGTGGCTGAGGTGCGCCGCCGCGAGCTGTCCCCACGCGATGGCGGTCACGGTGGCCCAGCCGAGACGTCCTGGCCAGCTGGTGCTGCGCAGGTAGTGGGCCCCCGCGGCCAGCAGGAGGGGGATCCAGGCCAGCGAGGCCGAGAACGGGAGGTTGTCGGCCAGACGCGAGCCGGCGATCGCCAGGGCGAGGACGAGGCCACCCATCGTGGCGGCGGTTCGCCGCACGTCCTCGGCTCGCAGGAACCAGTAGATCCCGAGCCCTCCCAGGATCGGGAGCAGCACGATGTACAGGCGGATGGCGAGGTCGCACCGGAATAGGGAGAACAGGACCATCACGGGCAGGTACATCCACCCGGACTGGGGGTCGGCGGCGAACGGGGTGCCGCCCAGCGAGAACGGGTTCCAGGCCGCGATGTGGCCGGCGGCCAGGCTCCGGCCGAGGTGGCAGTAGGTGGGGAGCCAGTAGGCCGCCACGTCTGCCTGGGCGAAGGTGATCCGGCCTCCGAACGCGAAATCGTGGAGCACAAGCAGGACGGCCCCCACGATCAGGAGGGGCCCGGCCGCCGCCGCCCCCACCCGCCTGGCACGGGGGGCGGCGGGCCCCACTACGGAACGCTCCACGTGGCCGCCGGCGCGCGGACGACCCATGCCGCCCCGCTGGCGGCCAGGGCCAGCCCCACGACGAGCGGCCCGGCCCAGCCGCCGAGCGGGAGACCGGCCCGCGCCGCGACCAGGCCGAGGACGGCGATCGCGGCCGCCCCGAAGGACGGGGACAGCCCCGCCTGCGCCGCCACCGACCGGCCGGGAGCGGCCAGCCTCGCCCAGCCCGCCCCGGCCAAGACCAGGACGGCGAGCATGGCCAGGGCCCGAAGCAGGAGCACCCATCCGGCCGGGACCGGCGCGATGCGGTCGGGTGAGTCCCGGGTCAGGTTCGGCGGTGGTGGTGGGCCCCGAAGGATCACGTCGTCGCCGATCCGGGGGTCGCCGCGCCCCAGTCCGGACAGGAACCCGGCGGGGTCGAGGTCCCGGGTGGCCACGACCGGCGCCCCCGAGATGAGCGCCGGCCGGGCGTCGTCGAACAGCGCGCGCGCCGTCGCCCTCTGCGTGGGGTCGCCCCGGGGGGCCAACCTGTTCGCCAGGGCGTCCTGGGCCGTTCCCGAGAAGATCAGCACGCGGTGGCGGAGGTTCGCGGGGAGCACCGCGCCGAACACACCTTGGTAGAACAGGGCCTTCAGCACGTCGGGGTTGTCGTACACCACGACCACAGGGCCGCGACCCGGAAGCGCGGCGGCGTACCGTCCGGCGGCCGCCACCTGCGCGAGCTGTTGCGGGCTGGTCCTGGGGCCGAAATCCCGGTACCAGAGCAGGACCCCGGGCACGGCCACCATCGATGCCAGGGCCAGAGCCAGCACGGCTCCGGCGGCCCGCGCCGGTGGCGTCCTGGCCTCCCGGCCCAGGCTCGCGGGCAGGAAGGGCGCCGCGGCCAGTCCCAATGCCACCGGGAGGGCGAACGTCAGGGCCCGATAGGTCGGCAGGGGGACCCCGGCCAGGCCGGCCACGACCGCTCCCCCGGTCAGCAGGGCCCAGGTTGCGAGGAGCCACCGGACCGCCATGGTGGAGGCCGGCCCCCGCCTCCTGGCCGCCCACCAACCGATCGCCACCACCACGGTGGTCAGCGGGGGGAAGTAGGCGGGCAGCGTCGCCCGAAGGAACGACTCGTACCGGGAGACGGGCGAGAGCTTCTCCACGGCGTCGGCCGGCACGGTCCCGTTCCAGCCGAACACGACCAGGGCCACGGCTGCCGCCGCCAGCACGCACACCACCGCGAGCTCGGGGAGCGTCAGGGCCTCGCGGTCCGTGTTGGTCACCTCCGCCCGAAGGACCGGTCGCATTCGGGGCCACCACCCCGGTCGCGCCGTCGCCCACGCCACCGCGAGGGCCGCCCCGACGATGGCCAGGAACGCCAGCAGGAACGGCCACTCGGCCAGCCCGGCGGCGGCGATCAGGACCCCCACCGCCAGCGCTCCGCGCCGGCCCCGGCTCCAGACGGATCCGGCCAGCGCTGCCGCGAGGAACCACACCGCGAGGAGGTTCTCGCTCCTGCCGGCCACCAGGCGCCCCAGGACCACCGAGACGGTCACCAGCGCCACGAACGAGGCGGCGCTCCACCGCCGCAGGCCCCACCGGGCCGCCAGGGATCCGCCGGCGAGCCCCACGCCGGTCGCCATGGCGAACGGGAGGGCCACCGCGGTCGACCACGGCGACGATCCGGCGATCGAACCGAGGGCCGCGGCCATGACCGGGTAGGCCGGCCTGGCCGCCAGATGGGACGTGGCCAGCCCCAGGCGCCCCGCGTCGCCGATGGCGTTCACGTAGAAGAACGTGTCGTCCCCGATGGGAACGGCGAAGTGCCGGATCCAGAAGGCCCCGGCGTAGAAGCCGGCCCCGGCCACGCACCCGGCCAGGAGCGGCAGCAGTTCGCGCCCGACCCGCGGGCGCCGCGCCTCGGGCACCCGAGCCCGTCCGGGAGCCCGTTCGGGGTGATGCGCGATCATGGCGACACCCTACAGAGCGGACGGTCCATAGAATGGCGTGCTCGATGGCCGTCCACGACCGGGGGCTCGTGTTCGAACGGATCGTCGTGCCCACGCCGTACGCGGTGGGACCGGCCAACGTCTACGTGATCCCGGCCGAGCCGGTGACCCTGGTCGACTGCGGCCCGAACACGCCGGCCACGGAGAACGCCCTGATGCTGGGCCTGGCCCGGCTCGGGCTGGTCCCCCAGCAGGTCGCGCGGGTGGTGGTGACGCACGGCCACCCGGACCACTTCGGGCTGGCCCCCCGGCTCCAGGAGCTGGCGGGAGCGCAGGTCTTCGCCGGCGAGCTCGACCTACCGAAGCTGGCCATGGACCGCTCGATGCTCTACGCCACCGGGAAGCTCCTCCTCCAGGAGGGGATGCCGATGGACGCCCTGGTCGAGATGGGCGAGCGGGAGAAGAAGATGGGGAACATCCGGCCCCATGTCGAGGGGGCCATCCCGCTCCGGGACGGCGACCTTGTCGAGTTCGCCGGGTTCGACCTCGAGGTCCTGCACCTCCCGGGGCACACGGCGGGCCACATCTGCCTGCTGCACAGGGAGAGCGGCGTCCTGTTCTCGGGCGACACCCTGATCCTGCACATCACCCCCAACCCGCTGATCGAGCCGGACCCGCTCGACCCGTCCGAGCGCAGGCGGAGCCTGATCGAATACATGGCAACGCTCGACCGTCTGGCCGGCCTGGATCTCGAGAGGGTCTACCCGGGCCACGGCGAGCCGATCGCTGACCCTCGGGCCCTGATCGACGCGATGCGCCGACACCACCGGGAGCGGACCGACGACCTGGCGAGCCGGCTGGCCGATGGGCCGAAGACCGGGTGGCAGCTGGCCAACGAGGTGTTCAGTAACCTCGAGGGCTTCGACAACTTCCTCGCCGTGTCCGAGGTGGTGGCGCACATGGACGTGCTGGTGGAGGAGGGGCGGGCCCGCGCCGTCACCGACGGAGGCGTGATGGGGTACGTGAGGGCCTGAGGCGAGCGGAGGTCGGTTCGGGTCAGTCGCTCTCGGGGCGTCGTTTCGGGCCGGCCGTGCCCTCGGGGGCGATCCGGTCGGCGATGTCCCTCGCCTCGGCCAGCCGGTCCCGGTCGACGAACAGG
>DASWCX010000305.1:0-2310 GCA_036395815.1 Actinomycetota bacterium
AGTCACGGCCCCTCGGGGCGTGTGGGTTCGAATCCCACCCCGGGCACGTGGCCCAGCCTGACCGGCGGAGCCGGACCGACCCGCGCATCGACGAGTACATCGAATCCCTCCCCGGCTGGCAGCAGGACGTCTGTCGCCAGGTGCGAGACCTGGTGCACGCCGCCGACCCGGACGTCATCGAGACCATCAAGCGGACCAGGCAGCCGTACTTCACGCTGGACGGCAACATCTGCGCGCTGCTCGGGGCCAAGGACCACGTCAACGTGTTCATCTACGACCCCATCGCGCCCGACCCCGAGGGCATCATCAACCAGGGGCAGGGCAACCTCACCGCGCGGGCGATCCAGATCCGCCGGGGCGACGCCATCAACGAGCGCGCCCTGGTGAACCTGTTCAAAGCCGTCATCGCCAACAACCGCGCCGGTGGGTGGCGCAGGGTCAGGGCCGCGTCGGGCTAGCGCGCTGGATCCTCAAGTGGCCGCGGCTTCGAACACGGTGTAGCTTCGAGTGTCCATGCCGATGAACGACGAGGGATCGGCGATGCCCGCCGGCGGCACGACCACCTCCCCTCTCGCGCGCGCCGGAGCGCGGGACGTGTTCCGGGCCCAGGAGGCCCTGGCCGCACGGGTGCCGGCCTCCCTGGCCCCCTTCGCCTGGCTCGCCTACAACTACGCCTGGTCCTGGGCACCGCGCGACCGCGAAGTCTTCGAGGCCGTCGACGCCTACCGGTGGAGCATGTGCCGGGAGAACCCCGTCCGGCTGCTCCAGGAGGCAGCCCCGGGCTCCCTCGCCAGGGCCGAGGCGAACGAGTCCCTGATCGAGCGGGCCGGGGGGCTTCGTGGCGAGATCGAGACCCACCTGGCCGAACCCCCAGCGTCCGGGTCGGCCGACCGGCCCGTGGCCTTCCTGTGTGCCGAATACGGCGTCCATCGATCCCTGCCCACGTACTCGGGCGGCCTGGGCGTCCTGGCGGGCGACATCCTCAAGGCGGCGTCGGACCGGCGCGTCCCCATGGTGGGCGTCGGAATGCTGTACCGCCAGGGCATCTTCCACCAACAGGTGGACGCCTCCGGGTGGCAGTCGGAGTACTGGGTGGAGGCCGACCCCGACCGCCTCCCCGCCGCCCTGGTGACCGGAGACGACGGCCTGCCCCTCACGGTGGCCGTGCCCCTGCGGGGCCGCGAGGTGGTCGTGCAGGTGTGGCGGGTCGACGTGGGACGGGTCCCGCTCTTCCTGCTCGACGCACAGCGGCCGGAGAACACCCGGTCCGACCGCTGGATCACCGCCCGCCTGTACGTCGGCGGCCGGCGGATCCGGCTCGCCCAGTACGCCCTGCTGGGGATCGGAGGCATCCGCGCCCTCAGGGCCATGGGGATCGAGCCCTCGATCGTGCACCTGAACGAGGGCCACGCCGCCCTGGCGCCACTGGAGCTGGCCCGGGCCGACGTCGCGGCCGGTGTGCCGTTCGAGGAAGCGCTGGCGCTGGCCAGGAGCCGGACGGTGTTCACCACCCACACCCCCGTGGCCGCGGGCAACGAGGCCTACTCGCCGGAGGAGCTGTTCGAGGCCCTCGGTGACTATCCGAGAGGGCTCGGCATCGACGAGCATCGGTTCCTGAGCCTGGGCCTGGTTCACCCGGACGACCCCGACGAGGGCTTCGGCCTCACCCCGCTGGGGATCCGGGTGAGCCGCACGTCCAACGGGGTCAGCCGCCAGCACGGCCACGTGGCCAGGGCGATGTGGCAGCCCCTGTTCCCCGACCTGCCTCCGGAGATGGTCCCGATCGGCCACGTCACCAACGGGGTCCACCTCCCGACGTGGATGGCCCCGCGGATGGAGCACCTGCTGGCCCTCCACCTCGGCCTCGACTGGCGCCAGGCGCAGTCGGACCCGGCGACGTGGGCGCCCGTGGACGACATCCCCGACGAGGACCTGTGGGCCGTTCGAAACGAGCTCCGAGCCTCGCTGATCGAGTACGTGCGCGACCGCAGCGTCGGGGACCGCCTGGCTCGGGACGAGCCGATCGAATACGCGGAAGGGGCGGCCCAGGCCTTCGACCCATCCTTCCTCACGATCGGGTTCGCCCGGCGCGTGGCCGGCTACAAGCGGCTGGACCTCCTGGTCCGGGACCCGGCCAGGGTGACCCACCTGCTCGAGCGCGACCGGCCGATCCAGGTCGTGATCGCGGGGAAGTCCCACCCCCAGGACCTCTCGGCCAAGGCCATCCTGCAGCAGGCGTTCACCATCAAATGGGAGCCCCACGTGGCCGAGCGCGTGGCCTTCCTGGAGGACTACGACATGGGCATGGCG
>DASWCX010000306.1:0-3697 GCA_036395815.1 Actinomycetota bacterium
CGCCTTCTCCCCCGCCTCAGCCTCGGCCAGCGCTAGCTCCAGGGCCGCCACGCGTGGGTCCGCCTTCGTCCGCTGGTCGACCTCCCGGGCGAACACCACGGCCGCCGCCGGGGCGCCGCCGATCACCGAGGCGAACGAGCCCTCGACCGCCGCGATCTCCATGCTCTCGTTCAGGGTGCGCGAGAACACGACGAAGGCCCCTCCGTGGTAACGAGAGATCACGCAGAACACCATGGGGCCCTTGAAGTTCACCACGGCCCGGCCGATCTCCGCGCCGTATTCGAGCTGAAGCTTGCGCAGCGACTCGGGCGAGCCGTCGAACCCCGACAGGTTGGCCAGGACCACGAGCGGCCGATTCCCGCTGGCGGCGTTGACCGCCCTGGCGATCTTCTTCGACGACTGGGGGAACAGGGTCCCGGAGGTCCAGTGGTCGGGGCCGTCGGCCGGCGCGACCTCGTGGCGGGGCAAGGGGCGGGACTCGATGCCCAGCAGGCACACCGGGATCCCTCGCAGGTGGGCGTCCCACACCACGGCGATCTCGGCGTCCCGCATCCCGCCCCACCGCTCCAGGGGCGGCCGGTCCTGGTCGATGGCGGCCCGCATCACGCTCCTGATGTCGAACGGCTTCTTCCGGCCCGGGTTCGTGGTCTCCGAGAACACGTCGCCCACGGTGCGGAAGCCGGTGTCGGCGTCCGGCCGGTGGGGCGAGGCGCACACGTCGCGGTCCGCCGGATCGGCGGTCGGCACCCTCCGCGGGAACCGCTCCCCCGGGAGCACGTACGTGTGGTCGTAGTGCTGGAGGAGGATCCGGCACGCCTCGTCGAGGCCCCTGGCCCAGTACTGGGCCTGGCCGTTCGGACCCATCACCCGGTCGTACCCGCCGATGCCGACGTTGTCCTCCGCCGAGACCCCGCCCGAGTAGTCGAGGGCCTGTTTGCCGGTGAGGACCATCGCTCCGTCCGGGGTCATGACCAGGATCCCCCGGGTGTGCATCAGCATGGTGGCCCCGGCGTTCCAGTACGGCTGGGCCCCGACGTTGATGCCGCACACCAGGACGTTGACCTCGCCCCCGCCCTGGGTGAACTCGATGAGGCGCCGGAGCACCCGGCCGATCCAGTCCATGTTCTCCGTTCCGCTCCCCATGGCGATCTTCGCCCCGGCCGACACGGCGAACCACTCGAGCGGGACCCGCATCCGTTCGGCCAGGTCGAGGGCGGCGCAGATCCGGCTGCACTCCGGCTCGGCCAGCGAGCCCAGGCTCCGGCTGGGGTCGCCCAGGACGGCCACGCGGGTCATGCCCTCCGGGTAGGCGTCGGTGAAGTTCGTGATCACGCCCACGACGACGTTGGCCGTGTTCTGGCCGTACGGACGATCCACCGGCGCCAACCGGCCGGGTTCGTCGAGGTCCAGCTCGACGAACTCCCCCGGGGGGAAGTCGGCGGGCGTCCCTCGCGGCGGGGTCAGCATCTCCACGATCTCGTACGGGTAGGTCAGGCCCTTCTGACGGGTCTGGACCACCTTCTGCATGTACTCGGTGAGCGGCCGGATGGGCCGGTCGGCGGGCTCGCCGAACCGCAGGGCCAGGCCGCGCCCCGACGGGTTCGAGATGTGGATGACCCGGTCATGGAGCTCTCCCGTCTTCTGGTCCCGAACCCGGGCCCGCACCACGACCTTCTCCAGGCCCAGCCCCTCGGCCAGCGGCGCCAGCCCGTGCACGATGCCGAACAGCTCGAGCACCGGCAGGTCCACCGGCGGCCACACGTTCAGCAGGACGCGGTTCCACTGGAGCCGCTTGCCCGGCGGCCGGTGCGACTGGTACAGCCGGATCGCCTCCAGCGCCTCCGTGATCATCAGCTCGAGGTGCGGCAGGGCCACCACCCGGCCCTCGGCGTCGCGGACCGGTGTCATGTCCCGGACCTCCGCCAAAGCGAACAGGCGCTCGTCCTTCGGGTTCTCCCGGGCCATCCCGTGGAACAGGTAGACGTCCTCCACCGAGGGCAGCCGGCCGATCCAGAAGTTCGACAGGCGCCACAGGTCGAGGCGCTTGCCCATCATCGGGTGGAGCCCGCGGTAGAGCCGCTCCTCCCGGTATCCCTCCGGAGAGGGCCGGAAGGTGAATAGCTCCATGGCCACCGTGTCCAGCCTGTCGGCCGGGCCCGACAGGGCCACCACGATGCGACGGATGGGGCGTCCGAACGGGGCGGCATCGAGGACGGCAGCGATCTCCCGGGCGGTCCCGTCCGGATCTTGGTCGGGTGGGCCCTCACGCCACAGGTAGAGGTCCACCACCACGTCCTCGCCGGACGGAATCTCGGGAATCATCAGGGCGGCCGCCCCGGCGGCCTCGGCCAGTTTGGTCCCGCCCCCGTGCGTCGCCACCAGATGCACCGTGGTGCCGTCGTGCGGATACGAGCCGGTGACGACCGGGCGCCCGTCGACCACCACCGACCGGACCCCCGTCAGCTCCCGGATCCGGTAGTACCGCCGAACCAGGGCCTCCATCATCCGCGCCCGCGCTTCGGGCTTCGCCGACGGGATCCGTTCGGTCAGCATCCGCTTCAGCGGCTGCGGGCAGTCGACCAGCCACCGGACCCGAGCCTCCCGGTCCGGAGCCTCGGGGTTCCGCTCCAGGTACGACAGGCTCGCTTCCACCTCCGCGTAGACCCGCCGGCGAACGTCCTCCAGCAGGGGCTGGTCGAAGTAGCGGTACCGCACCTCGCGGGCCAGGTCGCTGACGGCCGGGTACCGCCCGCGGGTGGCGGCGGCGAGCCGGTCGAGCAGCGCGCGGAACTCCTCCCCCGTCACCGGCCGGAGCCGGGACGTCCATTCGAGCCGGCGGTCGAGGATGGCCAGCACCGCGGGGACCTGCCGCTGCATCCGCCGGTGCGAACGGTACAGGCGATACAGGGCGTCATCGAGCTCCGGGGTCCGGTCTAGGGTGGTCACGCCGTGATGGGCCACCGCCCGTCCGAGGCTGTCGACGAACGTGGCCGACAACGCCTCCTGGGTGGCGTCGACCGACCGGAGGTAGGTGAGCAGCTCCTCCTCGTGCGCCCGCATGGCCTCCCCGCCGTCCTCGTCCGGGACCAGGCTGCGGTACGCGAGCGAGCACACGTCCGCGAGGATCTCCAGCACCTCGCGCTCCCCCCGCAGGATCGGCTCCGAATCCACCGCACCCGCGCACGCGGCGCTCCACCGGGCACCCAGCGAGCCGGCCAGCGAGGGGTCGACGTCGAAGCCGAGGGCCAGCCGCCGCAGCTCCTCCAGGGTGCGACGGCACCGCGCGTGCGGCTCGCCCTCCGCGGCAGGGGTCTCGGCGAGCAGCAGGTCGAACGTCGCGGGCTCCCCCGCCGGTTCGTCCTCCGCCTCCCCCGGAACCAGCTGCAGGAGCGGGTCGCCCGTCCCGACCTGCTCGTTGGGGCCCACCAGCACCCGCCTGATGACCCCCCCGTGGGGCGCGGCCACGGACATCTCCATCTTCATGGCCTCCAGGACCACCAGCGGATCTCCCGCTTCGACCGCCTGCCCTGTCTCGGCCGGGACCGCGACCACTACCGCGGGGGCGGGGGCTCGAACGATCCCCCGGTCGTCGCGATCGACCGTGAACTCGGCACCCCGCACCCGGATCGCCGATCGGCCGTTCGGGCCGAAATCCGCGGCGAAGGTCCCGGCCGGAGCGGCCACCCGGAGTCCGGAT
>DASWCX010000307.1:0-2662 GCA_036395815.1 Actinomycetota bacterium
GGACTCGAACAGCCGGCGCCAGGGCAGAAGCATGACCCCGACCAGGCCCGCGGCAGCCGACGCGAGGATCAGGACGTAGGGGACCGGCGCGATCGCGCCGTGTCCCGGCATGAACCGGAACGTCACCAGGAGCACGAGGGCGAGCATCGTGGCCTGGACGCCAGCGCGAACCGCCCCGAGCCGAAAAGAGGTCAGGGGATCCTGCTCCGTCATGCTCTTCAGTCTTCGGCGAGAAACGAGCGCCACTGGAGGCGGGATGGCCCCGATGTGGAACGGCCCGTCGAGCGGCGGCCCGTGGGGTACAGAAACCCGATCCTCGGGACTGAGCTCGCTTGTTGGTCGATGGGCTGCCGGACTGGGACAATCCCCGGCCCATGATCTTCTCCTTCCTTTATGTGGTGGTGCAACGACTCCTCGAGCTCCTTGCTCTGGGCCGAAAGGGCGAGGCCGAGAGAGACATCGAGATCGTGGTGCTGCGCCATCAGCTCGCCGTGTTGAGGCGCCAGGTGAAGCAACCCGTCTTTCGACCGGCAGATCGGGCGTTCCTGGCCGCGGCCAGCCGGGCCCTATCGCCCGAGCGGTGGCACGCGTCCCTGGTCCGGCCGGAGACCCCTGCTGCGGTGGCACCGCCAGCTCGTGGCCCGGAAGTGGACCAGGCCGCATCGTCCTCCTGGCCGGCCCGCCCTGGACCCCGAGGTCCGGGACCTCATCCTGCGGCTGGCCCGGGAGAACCCCAGGTGGGGCTACCAGCGCATCCGAGGGGAGCTCCTCAAGCTCGGGATCCGGGTCTCGGCGACCACGGTGGCCACCCTGCTCAGGCGCCATGGCCTCGGACCGGCCCCACGGCCTGGGCCCACTTGGAGGGAGTTCCTCCGCCAGCAGGCGAGCGGCATCCTCGCCTGCGACTTGTTCACCGTGGAGACGGTCAGGCTCAGGACCCTTTACGTGCTGTTCTTCATCGAGCTGGGCACCCGGCGGGTACACGTGGCCGGGGCGAGCGCCAATCCGGACTCGGCATGGGTGACCCAGCAGGCCCGCAACCTCGCCATGGAGGGCCGGCTCAATGACGTCGGGTTCCTGATCCGCGACCGGGATGCCAAATTCTCAGGACCATTCCAACGAGGTGTTCCGAACAGAGGGCGTGCGGGTGATCGCCACCCCGATCCGGGCTCCCAACGCGAACGATTTCGCGGAACGATGGGTGGCCACCGTCCCGGCCGAGTGCTTGGACTGGGTTCTCGTCCTAGGACGACGACATCTCCAGCGTGTGCACGCGACCTACGTCAAGCACTACAACGAGCAGAGGCCACACCGCGCTCGAGAGCTCCGCCCACCGGCGAGGCCTCCGGCCTCTCCGGGGAGCGATCCTCGAACGGGACGGGTCGGCAGACGAGACCTCCTGGGCGGGCTCATTCACGAGTACGAAGTGGCGGCGTGAGTTTCTGTACCCCACGCGAGGCGCCGCGGATGCGTAGAACCGAATGGCACCAGGAGTTGAGTCTGGTCGGTGTCGGTCCCCGCTGTTAGCAGCACACTCCGGCATACTGGTCGAATGGCACGCAGCCCCCTGAAGAATGACCGGGCAGGCCGGTCGGCGTGGGCAGGTCCTTCTTCCGGGGAGTCCCGGCCGTTCCTTCCCGTCCACGGCCGCTTCGGCTCCCACGCTCTCCCATGAGGCGTCGGTGGGCGACCCTCGCCACACACGCTCCCGCTCGAGTGAGGTGGCCGGGCCGGGATGAACACCTTCTCGGAGTGGCCCGGCTCATCCTGTTCCTGGCGCTCGCGGGCCTCGTGGTCGGGGGGTCGGAGTGGGCGTTGGTCAAGATGGCGGCGAATACGCTTATCCACTCTCATCCCGGGCTGTGAGCGGCACTGCAGGCGGCAAGCGTGGAGCCCTTCGGGACGGACGCTCCTCAAAGAAGGGCTGGGGTGAGCGATTCTGTTCGCCTGCCTGGGACTCCATCGGCGCTCCGGCGTCACCAGGGGCGTTTGGTGGTCGATGGCAGGCTCGACGTCCCGTGGGCGGTGGCCCGCGCCGTCTTGGGGTCCATCCTCGCAGCCACGCACCGCCTCAGGTTCGAAGGGCTGGAGAACATCCCCGCCTCCGGTGGCGCCGTGGTCTCGGGTAACCACATCAGCGTCCTCGATCCGTTCGTGGTGGGCCTGGCCGTGGCCGGGACTGGGCCGAAAGATCCACTTCCTGACCGTCACCGAGGTCAGCGACCACCCCGTGGCCGCATGGACTTTGAGGACACTGGATCAGGTGTCGATCAGAAGGGAGGCCGGGGACCGGAGGACCTTCAACCGGTTCGCTGCCTTGGCCCGAGGCGGCGCCCTGACGGGAGTCTTCCCGGAGGGCCGCATCGGCGATGGACGCCGGCTCCTGGCCCCCCAGAAGGGGGCAGCTCGCGTGGCCCTGTCGGCCGATGTCCCGGTCATCCCGGCGGGCCTGTGGGGCACCCAGGAACGGTGGCCCAACACCGGCCTGCGGCTCACCCGGCCGCTGCGCCCGACCGTTGCCCTCGTATTCGGGCGCCCCATCGTGGCGAGCGGGGACCCCCGATGCCCCGGGGACGTGCGGGCCCTTCGGGACCGGGTCATGAGGGAGATCGAGGCGCTGGCCTCCCGCGCCAGGCGACTGTCCGCTCCGCCGGACGGCCGA
>DASWCX010000308.1:0-6055 GCA_036395815.1 Actinomycetota bacterium
TCCCTCCACGTCGGCGCCGGCCAGCTCGCACACGCGGGCCATCGCGTTCACGAACGAGATCTTCAGAGCCAGGAAGGCGTTGGACGCATGCTTGGCCAGCTCCGCCGTCTGCACGTCGGTCTCGATGAGCTGGACGCCGCCTTGAACAAGTGGCGCGTAGACCTGGCGCATGACTTCGAACCCCCGGTCGGAATCCGACCCGACGAGGATGCGGTCCGGGCTCATGGCATCCCGAACGGCCGTCCCTTCCCTGAGGAACTCCGGGTTGGAGACGATCTCGAATCGGTGATCGGGACGGGCGCGGTCCAGGACCGGGCGAAGCCTGCCCGCCGTCCCGACGATCACGGTCGACTTCTCGACGATGACGGCGGACTTCGGGGCATGCCGGGCGACCAGCCGCGCGCTGCTCTCGACGGCGACGAGGTTCGCGCTACCGTCGATCCGCGGCGGGGTTCCGACGCAGATGAAGACGACCTCGGCCTGACCCAGTGCGGCGGCAAACGACGGATCGAACCGAAGGCGCCCCGACCGCATCTCGTCCCGTAGGAGCTCTCCGAACCCCGGCTCGTGAAATGGAGGGACGCCCCGCTGGAGCTGGTCCAGCTTCGCGGCGTCGACGTCGGTGCCGACGACGCGATGCCCCAGGGCTGAGAGCGCGGCACACGTGACGGCGCCGACGTGTCCGGTTCCGACGACGGCGAGCTCCATCCTCGTGGATGGTATCGGACCACCCTCGGAATCGCCGATCGTCGGCAGGGCGCTGCGCCGAAGGTCCCCTCGGATGGGGGCCGTCCGGCACGCGCCTGATTCCGGCTCGATCGGCAGGATGAACCGAATCTTCGCGGCGGGAGGGCCCGGCTGCTGGAACTTCCGGCCGAAATTTGCGAGAGTTGGCTGGCACCGGGGGGGAAGCAGTGGACAGGACGCGAGCGTCCGGGGGGAACGCAGGGGGTCCCTCGACCACGGACGAGTGGGTCCCCGCGCTTATAAAGGCGGCGATCGTCCTTGCGCTGTCCTGGATCGGATTCTTGTTCATCCCGAACCGGCTGTTGGCGTTCCTGACGACCCGGGTCACCCCCCACGCCCGTGACGCCCTGGTCACGCTGTGGGTCATCGCGTTCTTCATCGCCCTGTCCTGGCTCTTCGTCACGTTCCAGAAGGTGCGGAGGCGGTAGCGCGCATGCGGTTTCAGACCGTGCCCGCCGGAGGCGAATGGCTGGACGAGAACGTTCCCTGCACCCGGGGATGCCCGGTCCTGACGACCGCCGGCCGCTACGTCAGCGCCATCGCGGCCGGAGACGACGACCTCGCCTACCTCACCGCACGGATGCCGAACCCCTTCCCCTCGATCTGCGGGAGGGTCTGCGCCGCGCCCTGTGAGCTGGCCTGCCGGCGGGGAGCCATCGACGAGCCCATCGCCATCCGGGCGCTGAAGCGGTTCGCCTGCGAGCACGGCGGCGTCGAGAGCGACCAGGGCGACCGGATGTGGCGGCGAGCCGTCCGAACCATGCCGCCGCGGGCCGAGCGGGTGGCCGTGATCGGGGCCGGCCCGGCGGGGCTCGCCTGCGCCCACGACCTGGCAGCCTTCGGCTATCGGCCGGTCGTGTTCGAGGCTCAGGACCGGCCGGGCGGCATGATGGTGCTGGGTATCCCGCCCTACCGGCTCCGCCGAGAAGTCATGGAGGGGGAGATCCGGGCGATCCTCGATCTCGGGGTCGAGATCCGAACCGGCGCGCGGCTCGGCCGGGACTTCTCGCTTTCCTCGCTGCGCGACGATGGCTTCGACGGGATCTTCGTCGGCGTGGGAGCCCTTCGGAGCCGCGACCTCACGATCCCGGGGATCGAGCTTGACGGCGTGCTGAAGGCCGTGGACTTCCTCATCAACGCGAACCTCGGCTACCGGGTCGAGCTGGGCGACCGGGTGCTCGTCATCGGCGGCGGCAACGTGGCGCTCGACGCGGCGCGCTCGGCCCTCCGCGAGCTGGCCGCGGGGCGGATTCCTTCCGATCACCCCGTTCCCGCCGGCGTCGACGGTGTGGAGGCCGCCGCCACCGCCGCCTTCGACGCCGCCCGCGTGGCCATGCGCATGGGAGCCAGGCAGGTCCAGGTGGTCTCGCTCGAGTCCCGCAGGGAGATGCCGGCCCACGAGTTCGAGATCGAGGAGGCGGAGCGGGAGGGCATCCAGTTCGTCCACCGGAAGGGACCCAAGCGGATCCTCGGCGACGGCCGGGTGGAGGGCCTCGAGACGCTGGACGTGGCCTCGGTGTTCGATCCCGATGGGCGGTTCAACCCCCGGTTCATCGATCGGAGCGAATCGGTGATCCCCTGTGACTCCGTGATCCTCGCCATCGGGCAGGCCCCCGACCTGTCGTGGCTCCGCCCGGAGGACGGGGTCGAGGTGAGCGCTCGCGGGACCATCGCCGTCGATCGGGAATCCCTGGCGACGTCCTCGCCCGGCGTGTACTCGGGCGGCGACGTCGCCTTCGGCCCGCGGAACCTGATCGACGCCATCGGCGACGGGCGGCGGGCCGCGGCCTCGATCCACCGGTATCTCGCCGGGGACCAGCCAGCCGTCGCGGCGCCGACCCGCGTGGGTCGAACGATCCCGCTGCACCTCGTGAACAGGCCGGTCCTCGACTACGACGCGGTGCCTCGGGTTGAGGTCCCCTCGGTGACGTCCGACCGACGGATCGGCGTCCCCGAGGTCGAGCTGGGCTACACGGCCGAGCAGGCGCGCCTGGAGGCGTCGCGGTGCCTCCAGTGCTTCCTGAACATCTCGCTGGAAGTCGACCTGTGCATCCTGTGCGGCGGGTGCGTGGACATCTGCCCCGAGCACTGTATCCGCATCGTGCCGATGGAGGAGATCGTCACCGAGCCAGCGCCGCTCGAGCCTGCCAGCGCCCTGATCCTCCAGGAGGAGCGGTGCATCAGGTGCGGGCTGTGCATCGAACGCTGCCCCACCGACGCCCTGTCGATGGTCGAGTGGTCCGAGGCCTCCACCGGGCTGTTCGAGCTCGAGCCGGCGATGGGCTGAGGAGGTCCGCGATGGCCGACGACGGGCGGCGCCGGAACGGCATCCGGAACAGCGCGCTGTTCCAGGCCGTGTTCACCCCGCGCGAGCGGTTCCGCAAGAGCGAGCTCTACGGTGCGGTGATCCGCCATCCTCGGCCGGACACGCCTCGGGGCCGGGCCATGACGTCGTTCCACAACTTCTTCCTCCACGTCTATCCGGTGAAGGTTCCTCGAAGGGTCCTGTCGTGGCGTTCGACCTTCCGGCTGGGGTTCATCGCCACCGTGCTGTACCTGATCCTGTTCGTCTCGGGGCTGTACCTCATGTTCTTCTACCACCCGGCCGTCCCCCAGGCGTACTTCGACATGCACAACCTCAGCACGACCGTGGCCTTCGGCCAGTTCGTCAGGAACATCCACCGGTGGTCGGCCCACCTGATGGTCGCCGTGGTGATCCTGCACCTGCTGCGGGTGTTCTACGCCGGCGCCTACAAGGCGCCGCGCCAGTTCAACTGGCTGATCGGCGTGGCCCTGCTCTTGACCACACTCGGCCTTTCCTTCACCGGCTACCTCCTCCCGTGGGACCAGCTGGCGTTCTGGGCCATCACGGTCGGCACGAACATCGCGGGATACGTGCCGATCCTGGGCGACCACGCACGACAGGTCCTTCTCGGCGGCCCGGACGTCGGCGGCAACGCGCTGCTCCGCTTCTACGTCCTGCACATCTACTTCCTGCCCGCCCTGATGGTGTTGTTGATCTGCGTCCACATCTGGAGGGTCAGGAAGGACGGGTTCGCAGTGGCCGACCGAGAGATGGAGGTCGCGGTCGCGCCGCCCCCGGTCGAGGCCGACAGGAAGGAGGTTCGGACCGATGCCTGACGACGAGAAGCCGGAGCGCTACCGCCTCCTCGGTGTGGTGCCTCGCGAGATCGAGGTCCGAACGAAGCAGGAGCCCGAGGACACGGTCTTCACGTGGCCGCACTTCCTTGTTCGCCACGCCGTGGTGGCAGGTGCAACCGTCGCCGCGGTGTTCCTGCTGGCGATCGCGTTCAACGCGCCACTGAAGGACATGGCCAACCCGAACCTGACTCCCCCGGTGGCCAAGGCTCCCTGGTACTTCGCGGGCCTCCAGGAGCTCCTGTCGCACGTCCATCCCATGGTGGCCGGGATCCTGGCCCCGGGAGCGGCGGTGCTGTTCCTGGTCGCGCTGCCCTTCCTGGACCGGGCCAAGGGCTGGCGGGTCCGGGATCGGAAGATGCTGGTCACGGTGTTCACCGTGCTGGTCGCGGTGGGCTTCGTCCTCACCCTGATCGGGGCCCTGTTCCGCGGCCCCGAGTGGTCATGGGTGTGGCCGTGGCACCACCTCTACCTGGAGCTCTGATCCAACGTGGCCAACGAGGAGACCCGGGACCAACCACCTGCGGCCGAGGACGGGGTGGGCCGGCGCAGGTTCCTCGGCTACGCGTGGAAGGGACTGGCCGTGGGACTGGCGGTCGAAGCGGGCTGGACCACGTACGACATCCTGAACCCCCAGCCCTCGGGGGCGTTCGGGGGGATCGTGGCCGCGGGAACCGTTTCGGACTACCCGGATGGTGCGGTCAAGTACTTCCAGGACGGCCGGTTCTACGTGGCCTCCGCGGACGGCGCGCTGGTGGCCCTGTACCAGAAGTGTCCCCACCTCGGGTGCCGGGTCCCGTTCTGCGAGAGCTCGGGCCGGTTCGAGTGCCCGTGCCACGGCAGTATCTACAACATCCGGGGGGAGTACATCCAGGGGCCGGCACCCAGAGGCATGGACCGGTTCCCCCTGAAGATCGATGGCACCCGGGTGCTGGTCGACACGGCCTCCGTGGTCGAGGGCCCGCCGCACGGGGTCAGCTCGGTGTCCAGCGAGGCCAAGGGCCCCTCCTGCATCGCCCAGAGGAGCGGGGGCGCCGGAGGATGAGCAGCCATCCCCGGCCGGCCATCCACGAGGACCCCGCGCTCCAGCGGAGCCTCCTACGGTGGCAGGTCGCGGGGGTCGTGGTGTTCGTCCTGCTGGTGGCTTCGTTCCCCCTGTACAGGGCGGTGGAGGGACCCCGGCGGGATCGGGCGTTGAGGGCCAGGGAGACGGCGTTGGTCACCACCGGTCATCAGCTGTGGACGCTGAACTGCTCGTCGTGCCACGGCGACAACGGCCAGGGCGTCGACGCTCCCGCCCTGAGGTCGAAGCAGTTCCTCACCGGCGTCGCCGACGACCAGATGCACCGCATCGTGGCGGCCGGCATCACCGGCACCGAGATGCCGGCATGGTGGGACGAGTTCGGTGGCCCCCTCACCGACGATCAGATCGCCGCGGTGGTGGCCTACGTTCGGTCGTGGCAGAGGAACGCGCCGAGCGTCCCCGATTGGCGGAACCCCCCGGGATCGGGGATGTAGGGATGGCCGGCCGAACGAAGCTCGTGGGGCTGGTGGCCGCCGTGGCGCTGCTCGGCCTGGCAGCCTGCACGAGCAAGACCGGGGGCACCACCGCCGGTGGCTTCAGCACGCTGGCGCCACTCCCGAAGGCATCGCCCCTCGCGTCCACGAGCCCGGGCACCGGGGGGTCCGACGTGGTGGTGGTGAGCGAGGGGGAGAGCTCCCCCACCGAGATGTTCATCCAGCTGTCGGCGAACCAGGCCCCGGCGGGCAGGGTCACCTTCTTCGTCACCAACGCCGGGAAGCAGACCCACGAGTTCGTGGTGCTCCAGACCGACACCCCGGCGGCCAACTTCCCCCTCACCGGGTTCGAGGGAGAGACCGACCGGTTCAACGAGGACACCGTGGGGGTGAACGTGGGCGAGACCGGGGACGTGCCCGCCGGGGAGTCCAAGACCCTGGCCCTCACCCTGGCCCCCGGGCACTACGCCCTGGTGTGCAACCTCCCCGGGCACTACCGGATGGGGATGCACCAGGACTTCACGGTGACCCCCTCACCGGGCGTGGTGGTGGTGAGCGAGGGGGAGAGCTCCCCCACCGAGATGTTCATCCAACTCTCGGCGAACCAGGCCCCGGCGGGCAGGGTCACCTT
>DASWCX010000309.1:0-1853 GCA_036395815.1 Actinomycetota bacterium
TCCCGGCGACGGCCGCCGCAGCCGAGGACCCCAGGCCTCGCTCAACGGGGATCCTGTTGACCGACGAGAGGGCGAACGTTGGGAGTTCCAGCCCAAGAGCGCCGGCCGCCTCCCGCATGGCTCGGGAGACGGCGTCGCTCCCGTCAGTTGGAAGTTCCGTGGCCCCCTCGCCCTCCCACACGACGCCGGGCCTGGCCTCCGTGTCGACGGTCACCTCGTTGCAGAGGTCCAGGGCCAGCGCGAGCGAGTCGAACCCTGCACCCAGGTTGGCCGAGGTGGCCGGAACGGTGGCGACCAGCCTCATCCGTTTACAGGCCGAGCTCGGCGGCCACCGCGGCGGCGTCGACCGGAACCGTCGGAGGGTGGCTGGCCCCGGTGATGGCCCATTCCGGGTCCTTGAGGCCGTGGCCGGTCAGCACGCATACGACCGTGGCGCCCTTCGGCAGCCGCTCGTCGGCGAACAGGTGCAACATGCCGGCCACCGAGGCCGCCGAGGCGAGCTCGGCGAACAGCCCCTCGTGTGACAGCCGTTTGTAGGCGCCGAGGATCTCGCGATCGGTGACCGCCAGGATGGCGCCCTCGGACTCGCCTGCCGCGGCCACGGCCTTGTCCCACGAGGCCGGGTTCCCGATGCGGATGGCGGAGGCGATCGTCGAGGGGTGCTCGATTGGGTGCCCCAGGACGATGGGTGCAGCCCCCTGCGCCTGGAAGCCGAACATCTGCGGCGGCTCGGCGATCGTCCCGTCGGCCAGGTATTCGCGGTACCCCATCCAGTGGCTGGAGATGTTGCCCGCGTTGCCCACGGGAACGCAATGAAGGTCGGGAGCCCGGCCGAGCACATCGCAGATCTCGAAGGCGCAGGTCTTCTGCCCTTGGAGGCGGTAGGGGTTCACCGAGTTCACCAGCGTGACGGGGTACGGCCCCGCCAGGGCCTGCGCGAGCTTGAGCGACTCGTCGAAGTTGCCGTCGATCTCGAGAACCCTCGCCCCGTGGATCAGGGTCTGGGCCATCTTGCCCAGAGCGATCTTGCCCTTCGGCACGAGCACCGCGCACGTCAGGCCCGCCTTGGCCGCATATGCCGCGGCCGAGGCGCTGGTGTTGCCTGTGGACGCGCATACCACCGCCTTCGAGCCCTCCTCCAGGGCCTTGGAGATGGCGAGGGTCATGCCTCGGTCCTTGAACGAGCCCGTGGGGTTGGCTCCCTCGAACTTCAGGTACACCTCGCACCCGGTCTCGGCGGACAGCGACTCGGAGCGGACGAGCGGGGTCCCGCCCTCGCCGAGCGTCACCACGGGGGTGGCCTCCGACACGGGGAGACGGTCGCGGTACTGCTCGATCACGCCGCGCGCTATGGCCGAGGTCATTCTTCGGCCTCGACGCGAAGGATGCTCCGAACCTCCTCGACGGCCCGAACGCCGCGGAGCTCGGTCACCGCCTGCTGGAAGGAGCCCTCCCGGGCCCGGTGCGTGATGAACACGAGCTGCGCGTCGGCACCCGTGCCCTCCTGCCACACGCTCTTGATGGAGACCTCGTTGTCCCCGAACACCCCGGCGATCTGGGCCAGGACGCCATGGCGATCCTGCACCTGGAGCAGGAGGTAGTACGCGGACTCCATGTCGTCCATGGGCCGGATGCGCCGGTCCAGGTAACAGGTGCATCCCTGCGCCCGGCCGCCCATGGCCAGGTTCCGGGCCACCCGGACCAGGTCGCCCACCACGGCTGTGGCCGTGGGGTCGCCGCCGGCGCCCCGCCCGTACAGCATCAGCTCGCCGATTCGATCCCCTTCCACGAACACGGCGTTGAACGCGTCGCGGACCGCGGCCAGAGGATGGTCCGCGGGGATCATGGCTGGG
>DASWCX010000310.1:0-5638 GCA_036395815.1 Actinomycetota bacterium
GGACGAGGTTCTCTTCGACCACAGCACGTGGACGCGGTACTTCGACGTGTCGGACCTGGAAGCTCCGGTCCTCAAGCTCGTGTACACACAGACCACACGTGCCATCGACCACAACCTGTTCATCAAGGGCAAACTCGTGTATGAAGCTAACTACCGGGCGGGGCTCAGGGTGATCAACCCTCCCTCCGCCGAGTTGGGCTTCTTCGACATCTATCCGACCGATGACGATCCCAGCTTCAACGGAGCGTGGGGCAACTTTCCATTCTTCCAAAGCGGCGTCGTGATCGTGAGCGGGATTGAGCAGGGACTCTTCGTTTTGAGGCCGACCATTTCTAGACGACAGGCCAGCGGGGCTTGGTTGAAGTAGGTCACCACGACCATTGGTCGTCCTTCCGGGTGGTGCCGTGACACCCTTTCGGCCGCCGGCCGGTCGGGCCCTGGAGCCTCAGTCGACGAACTTGTAGCCGAGGCCGCGCACGGTAAGGATGTGCCGCGGCCGGTGGGGGTCCTGCTCGACCTTCTGCCGCAGCCGCTTGACGTGGACGTCGAGGGTCTTGGTGTCCCCCACGTAATCGGGGCCCCACACCTCGTCGATCAAGAACTCCCGGGTCAGCAGGCGGCCACGGCGCGACAGCAGGACCTCGAGCAGCTCGAACTCCTTCGGCGTCAGCTGGGCCCCCTCGCCCCTCACCGTGACCTCGTGGGTCTCCGGGTCGAGGACGACGGGCCCGCCGGTGAACGGGCTGCCCTGGCGGGCCGCCAGGGACATCCCGGCTCGGCGGAGGTGGGCCCGGACCCGCGAGACCAGCTCCCGCATGGAGAACGGCTTCGTCACGTAGTCGTCGGCCCCGAGCTCCAGCCCCGCCACCTTGTCGGCCTCGGCGTCCTTCGCGGTGAGGATCACCACCGGCACGCTCGACTCCGACCGGATCGAACGCAGGACGTCGAGCCCCGACAGCTTGGGCAGCATCAGGTCGAGGAGCACCAGGTTCGGCGGATCGACCCTGAACCGCGACAGCGCGCCCTCACCGTCGGCCGCGGTGGCCACCGAGTACCCCTCGCGGACCAGGTTGTAGGAGATGCTCTCGGCCAGCGACGGCTCGTCCTCCACCACCAGGATCCGAGCGCCGTCATCGCTCACGGCGACGTGGTGTGGGAGGCGTCGGTGAACTCCCTGAACTCCCCGGTCAGGAGGAAGGCCACCTGCTCGCCGATGTCCACCGCATGGTCGCCCACCCGCTCGAGCTGCCGGGATACCACGTTCATCCGGATGCCCCATTCGAGCAGCTGCGGGTCGGCGGCCAGGGCGGCCACCTCCCGGTACATGTTCCGGTTCAGCCGGTCAACCGGGTCGTCCATCTCCTGGAGCTGCTGGGCGAGCTCGGCGTCCCGGCGGGCGAACGAATCCATGGCCGTGCGCAGCATGTTCCCCGCCACCGCACCCATCTCCTCGAGCTGGGTCACCACGGTTTCGCTCGAGGGGAGATCCATGGTCACCCGGGTGATCTTCGCGATGTTGACGGCCATGTCCCCCACCCGCTCCAGGTGGAGGTTGGTGTGCAGGATCGCCGAGACCAAGCGAAGATCGGACGCCACCGGGGTCTGGGTGGCCAGGAGGTTCAGGATCCGCTGCTCGATGTCGAGGTACGTGGCGTCGAGGGCGTCGTCCTCGGCGACCACTTGCTCGGCCAGGGCGTCGTCCTTGTGGACCAGCGCATGCACGGCCTTGGCGATGGCCCGCTCGGCCCGCTCCCCCAGGCCCAGGACCTCGCTCTCCAGGGCGGCCAGCTCGTCGTGGAAGCGCTTGCGGGTCTCGAGCATCTACCCGAACCGTCCGGTCACGTAGTCCTCCGTCCGCTTGTCGTCGGGGTAGGTGAAGATCTTCTTCGTCGGACCGTACTCGACGATCTCCCCGCTCAGCATGAACAGCGTCCAGTCCGCCACCCGGGCGGCCTGCTGCATGTTGTGGGTCACGATGATCAGCGTGTAGTCGGACTTCAGCTCCTCGACCAGCTCCTCGATCCGAAGCGTGGACGCGGGGTCGAGCGCCGAGGCCGGCTCGTCCATCAGCAGGACCTCGGGTTGGACCGCCAGCGCCCGGGCGATGCACAGGCGCTGTTGCTGCCCTCCTGAGAGCTTGGCCCCGGGCTCGTTCAGCCGGTCCTTGACCTCGTCCCACAACCCGGCTGCGCGGAGCGCGTCCTCCCCCCGTTCTCGCAGCTCCGACCGGCTGAGGCCCCCCGCCAGCTTCAGCCCCGCCACCGCGTTGTCCATGACGCTCATGGTTGGGAACGGGTTGGGGCGCTGGAACACCATCCCGATCCGCCGGCGGATCTCGACCGGGTCGACGTCCGGCGCGTAGATGTCCTGCCCGTCGAACTGAACCTTGCCGGACACCCTGGCGCCCCGAACCTCCTCGTGCATCCGGTTCAGGCACCGGATGAAGGTCGACTTCCCGCACCCGGACGGGCCGATCACGGCCGTGACCGCCTTCGGCTCCGCCACCATGTTCACGTCGCGCAAGGCCTGGAGCGCCCCGAACCAGGCGGAGAGGCCGGAGACCTCCACCCTTCTCACCTGGTCCTTCGCTGTTGGCGGCTGGACAAGATCCGCGCCGTGATCGATAGCAGCAACACCCCCACGAGCAGGGTCAGGGCCCCGCCCCATCCGATGGCGTGCTGGGACACGACGGGCGTACGTGCGTAGTTGTACACCCGAAGCGGCACCGCGTCAGTCGGCTGCAGCGGGTGGACGTTCACGAATTCGTTCCCCAGGGCGGTCAGCAGGACCGGAGCGGTCTCGCCCATCCCCCTGGCCACCGCCAGCATGATCGCGGTGAAGATGCCAGCGCCGGCCGTTGGGACCACCACCCTCAGGATCACCTTCCACCGGGGCAGGCCTAGTGCGAGGGCTCCCTCCCGAAGCTCCTGAGGGACCAAACGGAGGATCTCCTCGGTGGCCCGGGCCACGATGGGCCACATCAGGACGGTCAGCGCGATCGATCCGGCGAGCGCGGAGAAGTTCCCCAGCGCCACCACCACAACGGCCCAGATGAACGCGCCGGCCACGATGGAGGGGGTCGAGAGCAGGATCTCGGCCACGAACCGGATGGCGGATGCCAGCCTCCCCCTCCCGTACTCGGACAGGTACACCGCTGCCAGCACCCCGAGCGGAACCGCGAACACCGTGGCCATCCCGACGATCAACCCGGTGCCGATGAACGACTGCACGATCCCGCCGCCGGGCTCTCCCGGCGCGGCCGGCTCCTTGGTGAAGAAGTCGATGTTGAGCGCGGATGCGCCCTTGGCCACGACGTAGCTCGTGATGAACAGCAGCGGCAGCATGGCCAGGCCCCCGCAGGCCCACAGGAAGAACGTGAAGGCGCGATCCTTCGCCCTGCGCGACCTGGCCGGGCCAGCGGTGAGGACCCGGGCTCGAAGCGTCCCGGTCGCCGCGCTCACCCCGCGCCTCCGGCCATCATCCGGTCACCTGGAGAGCCGGAACCTCCGCCGCCCCGGTCACCGAGGGACCGCCCACCAGCTTCACCGTCCGCCGCACCAGCAGCCGCGAAAGCGCTGCCAGCACCAGGGCGATCGCCACCAGCACCACGGCCAGGGCCAGGAGCGCCGACCGGTGCACTCCCACGTTGGTGGCCTCCCGGAACTCGCTGGCGATCACGGCGGGGATGGTGAACCCCGGCTTGAACAGCGATGCCCCGATCCCGAGGCCGTTGCCCACCACCAGCGACACCGCGATGGTCTCGCCCAGGGCCCGACCGAGGCCCAGCATGGTAGCGCCCACGATGCCGCTCCGGGCGTAGGGCAGGACGGCCATCCGCACCGTCTCGTACCGGGTGGCGCCGAGGGCGAGCGCCCCCTCCCGGAGGTCCCTGGGGACCACGGCAACCACCTCCCGCGTCACCGCGGTCACGATGGGGAGGATCATGATCGCCAGGATCACGCCGGCAGTGAACAGGTCGCCGCCGTTCGGGTTGCCCCGGAACAGGGCGCCGATCCCCGGCACCCGTCCGATGGTCCGGGTCAAGAACGGCTCCACGGTGTGGTCGAACACCGGCTTCATCACGAACAGCCCCCAGAGGCCGTACACCACGCTCGGGATGGCCGCCAGCAGGTCCACGAACACGGCCAGTGGATTCCGGAGCCAGCCCGAGGTCACCTCGTTCAGCAGGATGGCCAGGCCCACCGCCACGGGAACGGCCAGGGCGATGGCCACCGCCGAGGTGACAAGGGTCCCGAAGATGAACGGCAGGGCCCCGAACTCCTCCCGGCCGAACACCGGGTTCCAGTTCCGGCCGGTCAGGAAGCGCAGCCCGAACCTGGCGAAGGCCCGATAGCCGCCGGATGCCAGGACCCACAGCATGACCGCGAGCAGCACGATCAGGCCCGCGGCCATCGCAAGCGAGAGGCCCCGGAACAACGTGTCCCCCATGCGGGAACTCCGCCCGGTGGGCGGAGTTCCCTTCCTGCGAGGACGGCGGGTGTCGACCCGAGCCATCGCCCTCCGTCAGCCCTTGACCGCGGCCGAGGGCGTGATCGCCTTCCCGTTGTCCGTGATCTTGCTGAGCAACGCGAGCGCTTGCTGCTGAATGGTATCCGGCAGCGGCGAGTAGTTCAGGCTCTGCACCTCGGCCTGCCCCTTGGTCAGGGCCCAGTAGACCACGTCCACGAGCGTCTGCCCCTTCGCCTGGTCCTTCTGATCCTGATAGATCAGGAGGTAGGTGGTGGTGGAGATCGGGTACGCGCCGGGCGCCGTGGAGTTCAGGATATTCGTGTCCGCGCTGATGGGGAACTTCAGGATGCCCCCGGCCGCGCTGATCGAGTCCACCGAGGGAGTCACGTACTGCCCGTCGCTGTCCCGCTTGATCTGCGCCACCCCCAGCCCGCTCGATACGGCGAAGTCGAACGAGAGGTATCCCACCGATCCGTCCGTCTGGCCGATGGCCGCGGCCACGCCGTCGTTGCCGTCGCCGCCGGTCCCCACCGGCCACTGCACGGCCTTGTCGGCGCCGACCTTTGACTCCCACTCCGAGCTCTCCTTCGAGAGCCAGGACGTGAAGACCTTCGTGGTGCCGGACTCGTCGGACCGGTGCGCCACCGCGATGGGCGTGGACGGCAGAGTCACGCCCGAGTTCTGCTGGGCGATCTCCGGGTCGTTCCACGTCTTCACCTTGCCGAGGAAGATGTCGGCGGCGGTGGGGCCGTCGAGCTTGAGGCCGGTGTCGAGGCCCTGGACGTTGTAGGCGATGACCACCCCGCCCAGCACCGTGGGGATCTCCAGGGCCGCGGCCGGGAGGGCCGATTCCTCCTCGGGCTTGAGCGGGGCGTCCGATGCTCCGAAGTCGACGGTCTCGGCGGTGAACTGGGTCACCCCGCCGCCCGAGCCGATGGCCTGGTAGTTGATCTTGGCCCCGGACTCCACCTGCTCGAAGTCCCTGAACCACTTCTCGTAGATGGGATCGGGGAAGGTGGCCCCGGCGCCGGTGAGGGCGGTGCCCTGCGTGGTGCTCGAGCCGCTGGAGTTGTTCTTCTTGCTGCTGCACGCTCCCGCGACCAGGGCCACGACCAGTAGCGCCGCCGTGGCCGAGGCGCTCTTCTGGACCCTACTCATGCGTCCTCCT
>DASWCX010000311.1:0-2166 GCA_036395815.1 Actinomycetota bacterium
AATGGGCCGGGGATGCCCGCGACGCCGACGCTTTCTTGGCACTCAAGTCCGTTCCAGAGTCTGGCGCCGGGGCCCGACCACATGGGTCGCGCACTGTTGCTTCGAGCACGCCGATCAGAATTTCGGTTCCCTGACCGAGGCCCCCGGGCACCCCACCTGTATCCGTCGAGACGGGAGGAGGTGGTGGCGTGACGCATCACGTGCAGGAGATCGACGCCGAGGACCACGAGGAGATCATGGAGCGGGTGGCCGCGGTCGACGTGGCCAAGGCGTCGGGGACGGTGTGCACCCGGGTGCCGCACCCCTCCATCCCGAACCGCCGGCTCACCAAGGTGTGGGACGTGGGGGCCACCACCAACGCCATCATGGGCCTGGCCGAGGACCTGGCCGGGGCGGGCATCGAGCGCATCGTGGTGGAGTCGACGTCGGACTACTGGCGGCCGTTCGTGTACCTGCTCCAGGCCCGGGGCCTCACCACCTGGCTGATCAACGCCCGCGACGTCAAGCAGGTCCCGGGACGGCCCAAGACCGACAAGCTCGACGCGGTGTGGCTGGCCAAGTTGAACGAGCGGGGCATGCTGCGGCCCTCGTTCGTCCCTCCCGAGCCCCTCCGCCAGCTCCGGGACTACACCCGGCTGCGGGTGGACCTCACCGAGGAGCGGTCCCGGTACAAGCAGCGCATGGAGAAGCTCCTCGAGGACGCCCTGATCAAGCTCTCCACGGTGGCCACCGACATCTTCGGGGTGTCCGGCCGGGCCATGATCGAGGCCCTCATCGCCGGGGAACGCGACCCCATCGTCCTCTCCGTCCTGGCAAAGGGCCGGATGCGGGTCAAGCACGCCGCGTTGGTGGAGGCCCTGACCGGCCGGTTCGACGACCACCACGCGGAGCTGGCCCGGATGCTCCTGGACCAGGTCGACGCCCTGACCGGAAAGATCGACACCCTGACCGGGCGCATCGAGGAGCTGATCGCGGCGATCCCCGCGGCCCAAGCACCCCCCACCGGCGCCAGCTCGGGCTCGGGGGGCCCGGACTCGGCCCCTCTCGATGCGGTGGCACGGCTGGACGAGATCTCCGGGATCGGGGTCCGCGCCGCCCAGACCATTATCGCTGAGGTCGGCCTCGACATGGCCCAGTTCCCCACCGCCGGCCATCTGGTGTCGTGGGCCAAGCTGTCCCCGCGCACCGTCCAGTCCGGGCCCAGGCGCCGAGGGGGCAAGACCGGCAAGGGCAACCCCTACCTCAAGGGCGTCCTCGGCGAGGCGGCCACTGCCGCGGCCAAGACCGACACCTTTCTCGGCGATCGCTACCGGCGCCTGGTCAAGCGCCGCGGCAAGCTCAAGGCCCTAGGAGACTGCTGAACAACTGACTTCGGGGAGGTCGGCGTGTCCCACCTCCCCGTTTTGGTTGGGTCCACCGATCGATCGAACTTGCGGAGCGTCGTGCTGGCACCCGCGTAGGTGTGAGCGGGACCGCTCAGGTCCCGAGCATCCATCCTCCCTCGTGGTCGAGCCCGAGGTTGATGAGCCTGCGGAGGTTGATGGCCGCCACCCGCATCGACAACCCGAGCTGGTTGCGAGCCACCCCCCGGTAACGAACCCTTCGATGGCCGTCGGCGACGAGCCAGGCGATGGATCGCTCCACCATCGGTCGGTGCCGGCGGTACGGAACCTTGAACTCCTCGGTCTCCGCGGCGCGTCTCGCTGCAAGCATCAGGTCGTGGTGGGGATGCACGTTGATCTTGCGACCTCGCGGCGAGCGAGTACAGCGATCTCGGAGGGGACAGCCCCGGCACCGGGGGCCGAAGCTCGCGTAGCCGGTCCGGTTGATGTGGACGGTCTGGCCCTGCGGACAGGTCACGGTCCCCGCGGTGGTGTCGATGGCGAAGTCGTCGATGGTGAACCCCTCAGGGACCGCAGAGCGAAGCGGGATCGGCTTGATCGTGCTCCGGTGCTCGGCCTCCTGAAGCGCTGCCCGAGTCTCCCCCGAGCCATAGGCGGAGTCGGCCAGGATCTCGAGGCCGGGCGCCTCCCCTTCGAGGAGCGCCACCCCGGTGGGGCCGTCGGCGGCGTTGGCCGGGGTGAGTGCCGCCGCGGTGATGATCCCGGTGTCGGGCTCCACAGCGATGTGGGCCTTGTAGCCGTCGCGGTAGTGAGAGGACGACTT
>DASWCX010000312.1:0-1716 GCA_036395815.1 Actinomycetota bacterium
CCGCACCGAAATCACCTTCGACGACGACCATGCCGTGGCCGATGCCGGGCTCGCGCTCACAGCCACGCTGGCCTCCCGGCTCGGGCTGGAGGATCTGATCGATGGGACCGTTCGCCTCGGGGGGAGACCCGGAGCGGCCCGCCCCGGACGCAAGGTGCTCACCTTGATCCAGTCCATCGCGGTCGGCGGGGACTGCATCGACGACGCCGACGTGTTGCGTTCGGGGGCCTCCCAGACCGTGTTGCCCCACCGGGTGATGGCCCCCTCCACGCTCGGCACGTTCCTACGCTCATTCACCTTCGGCCACGTCCGTCAGCTCGATCGGGCCGCAGGGGTCGCCCTTCGTCGGGCCTGGGCTGCCGGGGCGGGACCGGGGGAGGAGCCCATGACGATCGATCTGGACTCCACGGTGTGCGAGGTCCACGGCTACCACAAGGGCGGGGCCACCTACGGGTACACCCGGCAGCTCGGCTACCACCCTCTGCTCGCGACGAGGGCACAGACCGGGGAGGTCCTGCATGCCCGTCAGCGCACCGGGAAGGCCGCCTCCGGGCGGGGCTCGGTGCAGTTCTTGTCCGAGACCGTGGCCAGGGTGCGCCGGGCCGGAGCCACTGGGGAGCTCACCGTGCGGGCGGACTCAGGGTTTTGGTCGGAGCGGTTCATCTCCCGGTGCAAGGCCCTTGGGGTGGCCTTCTCCATCACCGTTCGCCAGACCTCCCAGGTCAAGGCGGCCATCGCCGCCATCCCCGAGGATCGGTGGGCCCCGATCGACTACCCAGCGGGAGGGGAGGCCGCCGTGGCCGAGACCACCTCCGGAGAGGATCGGCTGATCGTCAGGCGGACCCGGCTCGTCGGTCCCCAGGCCGAACTGTGGCCGGACTGGCGCTACCACGCCTTCGTCACCGATCGAGCGGGCCCGGCGGTCGATCTGGATGCCGACCATCGCCGCCACGCCGCCATGGAGCTGGCCATCCGGGACCTGAAGGAGGGCTCGGGGCTGAACCACGCCCCCTCGGGGCGGTTCTTCGCCAACGCCGCGTGGCTCGTGCTGTCCTGTCTGGCCCACAACCTCCTGCGGTGGGTCGCCATCCTCGGGCTGGAGATCGAGGAGCTGGTGGTGGCCAAGACCGTCCGCCGACGGTTCCTCACGCTGCCCGGACGGCTCACCCGATCCGCCCGCCGCTTCCGGCTGCACCTCCCCGCCCGGTGGCCGTGGCGCGATCAGTTCACCAGCGCGCTCCATCGCCTCAGGGCGCTGCCGCTGTTGGCCTGAGCGTCATCGCCCAGCCGATCTGACCCCGTCGGGCCGCAAAGGCCTCCATCGAGCGTGCCTTCTCAGTGGGGTGGGGCTCCACTGACCTCTTGGGGGCGATGGACGAAGCTCCCTCGCCCGAGATCGATGCATTGCGACGCGCCGAGCTACCAACCACGCCCTCTCTCAACCGCTTTGGACCGTCAAATCGGTGGATCCAGGCTTAACAGGCTGCGAACGTCGCAGGAGGCGATCAACCTGTTCCTGCGACTGCGCCAATTCTGCGAGGGCCTGTGGAACTTCGCCGAGATGGGCAATGAGCTCGATAGGGGGAGACCTCGAGGCGATCACGGTCCACCCACCATGACCGACATTGACGCACGGCAGTACTTGTCCGATTTGGTGGGGCGGACGATCTTCACCATGACCGGACGCCCGAATCGCGTCATCGCGATCGAGGGCGA
>DASWCX010000313.1:0-3392 GCA_036395815.1 Actinomycetota bacterium
CGCTCTTGAGATGAAGAACGCCCTCGGTCGAGGGTGGTGGACCCTCGAGCGGTTCGGGTTGTCACCGGCCAAGTTGGGGCGCCGGCTCACCACACGCGACGGGCCCAGAGTGTTCTGCATCACGGTCCCCAAGGCGGGCACCCACCTGCTCGAGCGGGCGCTGTGCCTGCATCCGGCCCTGGCCCGGAAGCTGCTCCCCACGGTGCGATCGAACAACGTGGCCAAGCTGGGCGGACTGGAGGGCATCGCCCGGGGCCTCCGGCGGGGCCAGGTGGCGATGTCCCACCTGCACCACACCCCGGATCACGCCGAGATCCTGTCCCGGGAGGGCCTGGTGACCATCTTCCTCGTCCGGGACCCGCGGGACATCGTGGTCTCCGAGGCCGTCTACCTTGCCTCCGGCGACCGCAGGCACCGCCTCCATCCCATGTTCGCCAGCCAGCCCGACGCGAAGGAGCGGATCCTCCTGCTGCTCCGGGGGGACTCCGAACACGGCGTGGTGGCCATGGGCCGCAAGCTCGAGCGGTACGCGGGGTGGCTGGACAGCGGCGCCCTCGTCGTCCGGTTCGAGGACCTCGTGGGCTCCTCCGGCGGGGGAGACGACGAGCGGCAGCGGGCGGCGCTTCGGTCGATCTTCGCCCATCTGGGCCTCCCCGAGGAGGACATCGACATCCAGTCGCTGGCGGCCCATCTGTTCTCCGCCAAGAGCCCGACGTTCCATCGGGGGGCCATCGGGCAGTGGCGCCAGCAGTTCGACCCCGAGATCGAGGCCGCGTTCCGGGAGAGCGTCGGGGACGCGATGGCCCGATACGGCTACCCGGACCCGAGCTGAAGGCGGGCCCAGGCGGCCGAGGCGCGCCGCTTCACGCCGGCAGCCGGTCGATCAGGAAAGTCACGAGCTCCCCAAACCCCCTCGCGGCCAGCAGGGCGATCAGGCGATGGCGATCGTCCACCTGAAGCACCATCCGGGCCGGGACCAGGTCCCTGGGGAGCCACACGTCGCGCAGGCCGCTCCAGGTCCTACCGTGGTCGGTCGACTCCACGTAGGCAGCTTCGGGGATGTGGCGGTCGACCGTGAAGTAGATCCTGAGGTCGTCCGGAGCAACCAGGATGGCGAACGGGTTCACCAGATCGTGGTCGGAGAACGAGACGATCTCGAACGGGGGGCCCCACGTCCGCCCCGAGTCCTCCGAGATCGCCCCGAAGATGGGCCGGGGACCGCAGTTCTGCACCGCGCCCGGGTTCTCACTCGGGATGGCGCAGGGAACGGCCGCGTGCTGGCTCCACACCGCGATCTCCTGGCCAGGCCGCCCGGTGGACGCCGCGGTGACCCGCTTTTGGACCCCTTCGGTGCCGTAGCCGGGTCCCTCCGTGGCGATGGTGGCCGGCGGCCCCGGGCTGGGGCCAGGCCCGATGGTTCGCGTCCGCGGATCCCACAGGAACTCCCTGCGGTCGAGGGGGTGATAGTCGTAGAACACGGCGGGCCGCCCGTCGATGGTGGCCAGCGTCTGCTCGAACACGGTCCCGCCGGGATCGGAGAACAGCTGCGCCACCGGTCCGTACCGGCCCGGCCCCAGCCGCTTCGCGTACCAGACCACGCCCTTGTTCGACCAGGTGACGATCACCGTGCCGTCCTCGAGCTCGACCACCCCAGGGTCGTAGGCCGGGCCGAGGGACGGGCTCGAGACGAGCGTCTCCGGGCCGAACGGCTCCAACAGATCCGGCCCCTCCCGGGCGAACACCTGAGCCGCTCCGTCCACGAATCGCTGGTAGACCACGAGCCATCCGCCCCCGTCGCCGGCATCGAGCTTGACCAGGCCTCCGGGAAACCGCTGTCCGCCGGGAGTCTGGTCGATCACGTTGCGCGGACCGGGGAGGATGGGGAACGACGCCGTCGGATTGGCTCCCGTGGGCTTGCCCGGAGGCGACCCGGCGCTCCCGCCGCCCATCCGGGAGACGAGGGCGAGGCTCGCGACCACCCCTCCGGCCACCAGGACCAGCCCGGCGACGGCAGCGAGAAGCCTCCTCCGAACGCCAGGGTCCATCCGGCCGATGCTACCGGGTAGACTGCGGAGCCCCATGCCTCCCGATGTGGTCCTCCTCCTCTGTGACACGGCCCGGGCCGACGCCTTCAGCCCCTGGGGCGCGCCCCATCCCAGCCCCACGTTGGAGCGACTGTGCCGGGAGGGGCTCGGGTGGGCGGCCGCCACCTCGCCGGCCCCGTGGACCGTTCCCTCACACGCCTCTATGTTCAGTGGCCTGTTGCCCACCGAGCACGGGATCAACGGGGACTGCATCGAATGGACCGACCGCCGGCCGAGCTCGCCGGCCGCCGCGGTCAGGGGCTTCCGTGGATGGTGGCTGCCGGAGGCGCTCCGGGAGCGCGGGTACCGGACGTGGGGGGCCAGTTGCAACAGCTGGATCAGCACGTGGGGAGGGTTCGACCGCGGGTTCGAGGAGTTCCTGGACCTGCGGCCGTGGGCCAAGCCGAAGCGGACGGCGGCCCGGTACCGGTACCTGGCCCGCAAGGCCCTGGGCCGGATGGATCGGGGCGGCGGCGAGGCCGTCCGTCAGCTCCGGTGGCGACTCCAGCAGGCAGGGCCCGAGCCGCAGTTCCTGTTCGTGAACCTGATGGAGACCCATTCGCCGTTCGACCCACCCGCCCCCTATTACCCGTTTCCGTTCTGGCGCCGGCTCCGAACACGGCACCTCGCCGGGGGCCCCGACCAGGGGCTGTCGTACAACGCCGGGGTGGTCGACCCCGGCGACCGGTACGCCCGGCAGCTCCGGGCCATCTATCAGGGCTGCGCGAGGTACGAGGACGTGGTCCTGGGGCGGTTGGTGGAGGCCGTGGAGGAGCGTGGCCGGCCCTCCGTGGTGATCGTCGTGGCCGATCACGGGGAGAACCTCGGCGAACACGGGCTGTACAACCACAACTCCTCGCTGCACCAGACGCTCCTGCACGTCCCCATGGCGGCGTGGGGAAGCGGGATCGACCTGGGCCAGGGGACGGTCGAGGAGCCGGCCTCGACGGCGCGGCTGGGGCCGTGGTTGGTCTCGCTGGCAGACGGCGGTACGGAACCGATGCATGGTGAGCCCGCTGCGATCAGCGAGTACGAGGGGACCCACCGCCACAACGGGATCCCGGACTACATCCGGACGGGGATCGAACGCAGCAGCCCGCGGGTTCCCCCGCTCGTGTTCAACGCGGGCCTGGCCGTCCGCCGCGGCGGCCTGAAGTACCACGTGGCCAGCAGTGGCGAGCAGTCGGTGTTCGACCTCCAGGCGGATCCGGGAGAGGAACGGGACCTGCTCCCGTCGAGGCCGGATCTCGCCCTGGTTTTCGCCTCCGACCGGGAGGCCTGGGAGCGACGCCGGGCCGGGCTCCCCGC
>DASWCX010000314.1:0-3552 GCA_036395815.1 Actinomycetota bacterium
CCATCGGGAGAGATACGGGAGTAGTAGTCGGGCCCGATCCTCCATTTGGAGGTGCGCGTCCACCGCCCCCCGATCCGGCGGAACTCCAGGGTCGCGTCCCGGTCGAGCGACTTCACGATGACCCCGCCATGGGGACCGGGATCCCAGAAGGCATCCCCACGGCCGTCGTACACCGAGGTGACACGGCCGCTGGCGGCCACCACCTGGACCCGCTCTCCGGCCGACAGGATCCGACCCCCGCCGGGGATGGGCTGCGGACTCGAAGCAGCGTCGTCCGCGGCACTCACATCCGCCACGGCGACGCCCGCCGTACTCTCGGTCGACGGTGGCTGTCGCCGGTGCCCCTGCGATCGAGGCGTTCCCCGAACGGGCTGACTCGATCCCAGCGACAGGACCATCCCCAGCGCCAGGGTCCATCGAAGGGCTCGCATCCCGCACAAGAGACGAAGCAGGCGGGGCCCGGGTTCGCACCGCGTCCCCTCCGGCCAGCGCCTTGGAAGGTAATTTGGATCTTGCTAAGCGCGGAGGATCGCCGGGGACACGAATGGATCGGAAGATGGACGACGGTCGGAGAGAGGCCTTTGATCGACTCTGGCGACAGGAGTATGCCCGGGTGGTGCGTTCAGCCTTCTTGATGACCGGTGACCGGGAGGAGGCGGTGGATCTGGCCCAAGAGGCCTTCGCCCTCGCGTGGAGGAAATGGGACCGTGTCGCCGACTTGGAGCATGCGGGCGCGTGGCTCCAGCGTGTCCTCGGTAACTTGTCGTTGAACTGGCGGCGTCGGCAACGGGTCCGACGGAAATGGCGAGCCGCTCCCGACGCAAGCGCTTCCGGCCCCGAACTCGCCGATCCGGAACTGACGGCTGCCCTCCGGGAGCTTCCCCCTGCTCAGAGGACAGTGGCGGTTCTCCGGTACTACGCCGACCAATCAGTCGAGGAAGTCGCGCGAGCACTGGGCAAGCGTCCGGGAACGGTCAGGGCGCTTTCGTCCCAGGCACTGGAGCGGCTCCGGAGATCGCTTTCTGGAAGTGAGGTGGAAGCGCATGCTCGATGAGGTCGTCCGAAAGCGAATGGCCCGCTACGCGGAGTCCCTGGACGTCGAACTGCCGCTCTTAGACCCGGTGTTGCAGCGAGCGCAACGGAAGTCCGTGGACCACCACGTTGCCGGTGTGGGCCTCGTGCTTGTCGTGGTCATGGCTACCATCCTGTCGACTCACGTCCTCCCATTCGGCGATCGGACCAGCCCGGCCGTAAGAGGTTCCGCCAACGCTTCTCCGGGCGCCGGGGGAGCTGGTGTGGGCAATCTTGAAGTCTTGCCGGGTCCTGCCCCCATCCCCCGTGGCAGGGAAACGACGATTGGGGTGGCAGCCGACTCCGTCAGCTTCCCGCTCTTTCGCCCTCAGGATCCCCTGGCCTCCGATCGGTCCTTGACCAATGTCTGGCTTTCCGAATCACCTCAGCTGGTCGCCCTGGAGTACAGATCCGGCATCTTGGTTCTCGTCGAGCGTGATCAGTTCGCCCACCCCGCTGACAAATACAGGGCCATGCAAGCGGAGCATCCGGCCGCGCATCTGATCACGATTGGTCGCGCTCCAGCCCTCGTCATTCCCGGGAACATTCCAGGTCAAGCTGGGGCTGTCGACATGGTGATCGGCGTCGTCCACGTACAGATCCAGGGTCGAACCAGTGGGCTGACCGATGCGGATCTCGTCCGCATCGCGAGCTCGATCGACCAGTCGGCGCTCTGAGGCGCGCCGTTCCGGGCTCAGCTCAGCCCCAACGGGAGGCGCCGGTTCGGTAGAGCCAGGGCGCGGCTCCCCGCAGCCACACCGGGAATGCCATCCACCGGGGAACGAAGGCCTGCGGGGCGTTCCTTCGGATCGCACGCACGATCGCCTCGGCCACGCGCTCGGGAGGGATCGGCCGGGGGAACCGGCGCGTATACGGGAGGCCCTCGCGCTCGAAGAAGTTCGTGGCGATCACACCCGGCGAGACCGTGGTGACGCCCACCCCGGAGCCCTGGAGCTCGTAGCGAAGGCTCTCGCCGAATGCGATCAGTGCGCCCTTCGTGGCGGCGTACACGGCCTCGCCCTGCACGCCGACGTGGCCGGCGATGGAGGACACGTTGACGATGTGGCCGGTCCCCCGTTCGAGCAAGCCGGGGAGGAGCCCCCGCGCCAGGAGGATCGCCGACGTGAGATTCACCCGGATCAACTCCTCCAGGTCGGCGGGCTCGCTCGAGGCGAACGGTCCGGCCAGGCCGAACCCCGCGTTGTTCACCAGGACGTCCACCGGCCCGGCCCAGGCGGCCAGCTCGCCCACGGCGTCCTGCCTGGCCAGGTCGGCGGGCGCGAACGAGCCGCCGGTCGCTCGGGACACGTCCTCGAGCGCGGCGGCGCCCCGACCGGTGAGCTTCACCGTGGCACCGGCTCGGGCAAAGGCGATGGCCGTGGCCCGGCCGATGCCGGAGGAGGCTCCGGTGACCAGGGCCACCCGCCCGGCGACGTCCACGGCTACCGGCGGCGGCCCAGGTCCGACAGGATGGCCCGCGCCGCGTTCGCCCCCGGCGCGCCGGTCACGCCGCCTCCCGGATGGGCCCCGGCGCCGCACAGGTACAACCCGGGGAGGGCGAAGCGGTACGAGGCGTGGCCCAACAGCGGCCGCCACGCGAAGAACTGGTCGAGTCCGGGCTCGCCGTGGAGGGGGTGGCCTTCCGTCAGGCCGTAATCGCGCTCGAGGTCCAGTGGGGTGATGACCTGCCTGGCGATCACGCGGTCGCTCAGGCCCGGCGCGTACCCCTCCAGCGTCTTCAGCACCAGGTCCCCCAGGCCCTCCCGTTCGGCGTCCCATGTGGACTCGCGCAGCCGGTAGGGCGCGTACTGCACCAGCACGCTCATCACGTGGCTGCCCTCCGGCACCAGTGAGGGGTCGACCAGGGAGGGAATGGTCGCCTCGAGGTACGGCGAGTCCGAGACCCGCCCGTACTTCGACGCGTCGAAGGCCCGCTCCAGGTCGTCGATGCCCGGAGCGATGACGATCCGGCCCTCGAGTCGGCGGAGGTCGCCGCCCGTCGACGGGAACGACGGCATTGCATCGAGGGCGAGGTTGACCTTCGCCACCGTTCCCCCCATCCGGAGGTTCCTCCCTCGCCACACCAGCGTGGGCCCCAGCGCGACCGGATCGACCAGCGACAGGAGCGTCCGCTTCGGATCGGCGCTCGACGCCACCACCGGGGCTTCGATCTCCTCCCCGCTCGCCAGGGCCACGCCGGAAACCCGGTGGTCGTGGGTCGTGATCGCCGCGACCGGGGCTGCGGTCCGGATCTCGGCCCCGAAGGACCGCGCCGCCGCGGCCAGGGCCTCGGCCAGCGCCCCGGGTCCGCCGATGGCGAACGCCGACTGGCCCGGCGCTCCGCGGTCGTTCCCCACCGAGTCGGACAGCAGCACCGCGGTGGTCCCCGCCGACCACGGCCCCATCGCCGTGTACTGGATCCCCCGCACCGCCAGCGCCGCCCGCACCGCGTCCGTCTCGAAGCTCTCCCCGACGAAATCG
>DASWCX010000315.1:0-14766 GCA_036395815.1 Actinomycetota bacterium
TCGTCGACCACCACCACGGCGAGTTCTCCAGCGTGCTGCGGTTCATCGAGGACAACTGGGGCCTGCCCCAGCTCACCAAGCGGGACCGCCAGGCCGGGAACCTCCACGAGGCCTTCGACTTCACCCAGGCGCCGAGGGCTCCCGACCCGCTGCCCGAGCGCACCGACTGCCGGGGGTCGATCTACGCGAATCCGCCGCCGGGCGCGGACCGGCCGATCGGCCCCCCGCCTAGCCCGATCGCGACCCCGACCGTCTCGGCGAGCGCCACGCCGACCCCGACCTGATCTCGGGGCTCCCCACGACGCGTGCCCAGCCGACCAGCTCGTCGACGAGCTCGGGGGACGCCGGCCGGGTGCCCCTCAGCCCGTGTTGGCCCCCGGCCCGACCGGTAGGTACGCCGTCCGCGGCGGGGGAGCGAAGATCGGGCCGCGGCAGTCCGTCCGCAGTGCCCTGGGGTCCGGCGCGCGAGGCGGGCTCGCGAACCGGAAGTCCCATCCCAGATTCCTCGCCTCGCCGTCGCGATGCGTCAGGTGGCGCAGCCCCCAGTTGTCCTCGATGAACCGCAGCACGGACGAGAACTCCCCGTGGTGGTGGTCGATGAGCCCCCGCTTCGCGTACGGCGAGATCACCAGCAGCGGCACCCGGATGCCCAGGCCGAACTTGTCGATCTGCGGAGGAGGCACGTGGTCGTAGAACCCGCCCCAGTCGTCCCACGTCAGGAAGATCGCCGTGTCCTTCCACATGGGGCTGCGCATGATGGCGTCGACGACCTTGGTGGTCCAGTTCTCTCCCCAGCAGAAGTTGTATTCGGGGTGCTCGGACAGGGCGAACTGGGGCGTGACCCACGTGACCGGGGAGAGCCGGCCCGCCTTCACGTCGCTCACGAAATCGTCGACCGGTCTGCTCCGGCGATTCCATTCGCCGCTCCGCCGGATGTGACGCACGGCGTCGTATGCGGACCAGATGTAGCCCTTCTGCTTCGGTGTCGCCGCGTAGTACGCCCAGGGGATGCCCTTCCCGTCGAGCTCGTCCCCGAGCGTGCGAAAGTCGAGGCACGGCGAGATCTTGGTCTCATGCCCCTCGGTGTCCAGGGCGGTGACCAGGGACCCCTTCGGCGAGTCGCAGCCCCAGCCCTTCACCATGTACGGGCCGCGGGCACCGGGCGGAAGGATCGGGTTCTCCACGGTCCGGCCCGACTGCGCCGCGATCGTGAAGAGGTGATTGGGGAACGAGGGGCCGTTCACCGATGCGAAGAAGCGGTCGCCGAGGACGTAGTCCTTCGCCCACTGCCAGTAGTTGGGCAGCTGGTCCGGATGGAGCTGGGTGTACGCGTAGAACTCGCCCGCTCGGTTCCCGAAGCCATCCATCTTGCCCCCGTCATAGGCCAGGATGGCGGCCGGCCGGTCGTGCGGGAGGTCGTGCGGAACCCGTCCGTCGGTGCCCCGGACCAGCTTCCGCCGCCGGTCGTAGTCCATGCCGAACCTTGCTCCGTCCGCCCCCGGGAACAGGCCGAACATCTCGTCGAAGCTCCGGTTCTCCTTGACGATGAACACGACGTGCTTGATCGGCCATCGGGTGGGGAAGCGCGACGCCGACGCCTCGGCCGGGGTGGGCGTGGGTGCTGTGGGGGATCTACCGGCGGTTCCCGGGTCCGATCCGGTGCACGCGGCAAGGAGCATGGCCACGGCGAGCGAGGCCACCAGCCTTCCGGGACGTGAGCGGCCGCCCATCACGTCGTCATCATGCAGGAGAAGCGGTCGGTGGCATTCGGCCCCTTCCTGCTCATGGGGGATCGCTGCCTTCGTCGGGGGGCGGTTCGGCTGCGCTCTCGCTGCCACCGCCGACTGCCGGGCTGGCCCCAGGGGCCTCGGGCGTCGCGCGCCCCTCGCGCGGGGCAGGCGTCCGGCGGCGGACACGGAGCCAAACGGACGCGATCAGGAGTCCGGCCAGCGTCGCGACGGAGATCCCGAGGCCCGCGAGGACGGTCGGATCGTGGTACTCCAGCCGGATCACGTGGTGCCCGGCGGACACCCGGATGCCCTGGAGGAAGAAGTCGGCGTGCAGGACGGGGGCGGGGACCCCGTCCACGGTGGCCCGCCAGTTCCGGTCCCAGGAATTGCGGATCAGGACGACGGCCGGTGCCGGGGCGTCCACGATGACGGTCGCCGCCTGCTCGTCGTCCCAGCGGTAGGTGACCGGGCTGGCCGGAGCGGGTTCGGCGGCCGCATTGCCCGCCGGGACCGGCGGACCCTCGAGGACCACGTCCCGGGCCGGATCGAAGGAGGCCCCCGTCACCAGGGCCAGGGCTCGACCGGGCGATTCGGCGTTCTGCCACGATGTGTAGGCCCCTGCGTGCGGCGCCGGATCGGCCACGGGGAACAACGACCAGGCTCCCTCCTCAGCCACGGGCGTGGCCCCCGGAACGGGGGGATCGCCGGATTGCCCGATCACCCACCCGACCTGCAGGAGATTCAGTGCGGTCGGGGACCCGTGCTCCAGGTACGAGTCGTTGTACCTGACCATTCGGCGATCGACGGCCCGATCGAATTCCCAGAACCGGAGGAGCTGCACCGAGTTGTATCCCTGCGCTTCCTGAAGGCCGAACAACATGGACTGCTGCATGCCCAGGAGGCCCTGGAATGCCGGCAGCTGGTGGCGGTGGTATGCGGAGAGGGTGTCCCAGGAGCCGGGGGCGACGGTCGCGTACCGCGTGTCCCCGGCTCGGGCCTGGAGCTCCGTGGCGATGGCCCCGGGACGGACGTAGGCGGCGATGGGGTACATGTTGGGGCGGAGGGGCCGCAGGGGCACGGGACGAGTGTGGGCCCGGGCGCTCGCCGGAACGAGGGCCGCCGACCTCGAATCGTTCGCCAGGCCGTTCACACACAGCTCCACGGCCAGGAGGGCCGGGAGCACGGCGAGGAACCGCCGGTCGCGCAGGACCAGCCAGAGTCCACCGGCGGCGGCCACAGCTCCGAATGCGGGAAGCAGGTGGGTGCTCAGGCGATGGTCCACGATGAGAGGGACGACGCCCCACATCGCGACCGCAGCCCCGAGCACGATCCGCCGTCGGCGTTCTCGCATCTGCATCCATGACTCGACGCCGAGGGCAGCCAGGACCGCCACGGCCACGAAGACGCCGAACAGGAACCTGGACGGCTCGTGCAGCCACAACCCCGCCAGCCACTTGCTGGCCACGACGTGGGATGCCACCCGGGCCACGCTGTCCAGGGACGCCAGGTAGCAGACCGCTCCGTACAGAGCGAACGACACGCTCAGGGAGCGGCGCTTGCTGGTGAGGCCGACGAATGACAGCACCAGCACCAGCAGCCCCACGTACGCGCCGGGAGACGTGGCGAGCCAGGCCGGCCACGTCGAACGAAGCGGTGTCCCGGTGAACAGGGCATGGCCGGCGCTCGGGAGTCCCGTCAGTCGCTGGGACAGCTCCTCCAGCCTCACGTACCCCAGGCCGAGGTTCGTGTGCGGCAGGTACGCGATCCGCGGGAGCAGGTACGCGGCGTTCCCCAGGGCGAAGGCGAGCAACGGGAGCGCCCCCACCAGCAGCGCGGGACGTAGAGCCCTGGTTCTCGCCCGGACGTCGCGCGCAATCGCAACGACGAGGAAGGCCAGGATGGCACCGGTTCCGAGGACCAGCCCGTTGCTGAGGAACGCCGCGGCCACCTGTCCCCACGCGACGGCCATGGCAGCGAGCCAGCCCAGCCTCCCGGACCACGTGGTCGCCCGGAGGTACCGGGACGCTGCTGCCAGCGAGAGGGCGGTCCACGCGATGGTCCCCATGATCGGGAGGTTCTGCAGGATCGAGGACCCCGCGAGCGGGAGGGCCAGGGCCAGGCCTCCCAGCGTTGCGGCAGGCCGCGGCAGCCGCTCGCTCCGCAGGAACCAGTACATCCCCAGCCCGGAGAGCACCGGCTGCAGGACGATGAACGCGCGCAGGGCTCCGTCACAGGAGAGCGCTGGGTACAGGACCATCACGGGCAGGTACATCCATCCCGACTGCGGGTCTGCGGCGAATGGTGCCCCCGCCATGACGTGCGGATTCCAGAGCGGGATGTGCCCGTGAGCCAGGCTCGTCCCCAGGAGACAGTGGTTGGGGAGCCACAGCGGAAGCATGTCGGGAGACGGAACCGAGACCAGGCCCCCGAAGGCCACGTTGTGGGCCACGATCACGACGGCCGCCACGATCAGGAGCGGCCCCCCGAGCGGGCCCAGGAAGCGACGCTTGGGGACCTCCGCGCGGCGCCCGGCAGCGGTGGGGGGTGCGTCTTGACTGATCATCCGACCGTTCGGCCCCGCGCCCTGTCGGGAAGGGCGCCGTCATGCCGGCCGGACCGGCCTCGAAGGAGGAACGCTACGCCCCACCCGCACGCGGCGGTCATGAGCACCGGGCCGGCCCCCCCCGCTCCGTCCATCGTCCCCCCCGCCTGCACCCACACCACCGTCGCCGCCGTCAACGTTGCCACTCCCAGGGCCGGGGCCAGCCCCACGCGCAAGGCGGGATCGGGCGGCAAGAGAGCGGCCGACCATCCGCCACCCACCACGAACGCGATCGACAGGAGCAGCAACGAGAGCAACGCCACCGAAGCGGGGTCGGTCGCCGCCCTCGGAGCCGGCTCCCTTACGAGGGGACCGGTGCTCGGACCTTCCAGAACTGCCACACCTTGACCGACGGTTCGGGCGCCGCTTCGTCCCGCATGACGGAAGGACACCGGGGCATACGCGGCACTCAGGACCACGACCGGATGCATCGCATGGAGGGCGGTCACGGGGGCGAAGGCCTGTCGGCGGGTGCTGTCCGTCTCCCTCGACGCTTTCCCGGCCAGGTAGGAACGGAGGGTCCCATAGTATCTGGTGGCCTGGGCGATCTCTCGTGGGGGAAGGGTGGCTTTCACCGCGAACCACCGCCTCCCCCGTCCTGTGACCGGCCCGGGCTCGATGATGAAGAGGACCAGCCGGTCGGGCGCGTTCCGGCGCAGGTACTCCCCCGCGGTCGCGATCTGGTTGTTCGCGCGCCAATCGACCAGAGGTTCACGAGCCACCGATGCCGCAGTCGTGGCCCAGCCCAGCGGGATCAGGAAGGCCGCGACGAGTGCCACGCGCCAGGCGGGAGGCCGCGCGGAGGCCCCGGGGAGCCGCCGGGTTCCCGCCCACCACAGGGCGATGCCAGCGAGGACGGTGATCGGGAACAGGTACTCGATGAGCCGGGCGCCGGCGACGGGAGTCCCGAACGCCTGGGCCACACCCGCGGCGATCGTCGCCCCGACCCACACGCCGGCGAGCAGAAGGAACAACCGAGCGCTCCCCCGCCCCAGCCTCGCCAGGGCGACCGCGCCGAGAGCTCCGAGGACGAGCCCCGGATACCGCCAGGCGTCCCCGATCGCGACGAGGAAGTGGCTGCGCAACAGGTCCTGCAGCCCGTGACTGCCGAACTGGGGGCCCGTCCGTTCCGCGCGCATCAGTACGGGCAGAATGAGGGCGATAAGGAGACCGGAGACGACGACTGCTGCCACCGCCCGCCCGGCCGGCGAACGAGGGAAGGTGGGGGTTTTGCCTGCTTCCGGTGCCGAGCCGGGTGCACGGGACGCGCCAAGGGAGCGCGACCGATCTCGAGACCACATCAGGATCCCGACGAGCAGGACGGCCACCGCGAACAGGTAGAACGGCCACTCCGCCACCGCCGCCCCGAACAGGAGAACAGCGGTGGCGGCGACTCCGTTCCCCCTGTCCACGAGCACCATGGTCGTGGCGAGGGCGGCCAGCGTGCAGGCGCTGTTCAGGACGGTGTCCAGGTGGAGGATTGCGCCGTTGTGCCCGAAGGCGACCCACGTCACCAGGCCGAACGCGGGCAACCAGGCCAGGCGGGCCCCCGTCATCACGCGGACCAGCACGGCGGCGGCGGTCGCGGCGATCCCGGCCAGAACCGCCGGAAGGACCGCCACCACCGTCAGCGCGTTCTGGCCCGTGCTCCGCATGAGGACGGCGGTGAGCGCGGTGGTTCCCGCCTGGAAGCCACCCACTTCGGAGCCGTCGACGGACCCGGCGTTGGCCCGCCACACGTACGCGACGGCGTCCCATCCCACCGGGTAATGGCCCCCGTGGACGAGGTACGGCAGGAGGTACAGGGCGGCCACGGGCGTGGCCGTGGCCAGGATCCACCCGATCGCCGCTCCCCACTCGCGGGGCGGTGCAGGCGGTCGGGGGCGGCGGATCCCACGCTCCGGCGGCCGCAACCCGGCGCTTCGCAAGCGGCTATTCACCGGGCTTCGGAGCGGTCGGCGCCGGCGCCCTTCGCTCCGGGCTGGACTCCGGGGAAGGGGCCTCCTGCTCGGGCGAGGCAGGCCGCCGTCGCTCGACCAGCCGCGCGGCGACGATGGCCCCGACCAGCAGCAGGACGACGACGACGGTGCCGAGCAGGCCCAGGCCGACGGCCGGGTCGTCGTACCGGAGGATCACCGTGTGCCGCCCCGGCGGCACGGGCACCCCCTGCAGGAGGAAGTCCGCGTGCAGCACGGGTTCGGGACGCCCGTCCACGCTGGCGTGCCAGCCCTCGTCCCAGGAGTCGCGGACCAGCAGGACCCCCGCCGCCGGGGTCTGCACATGAATCTCGGCTTCCTGCGGGCCGAGGTCCCGGTACCGTACCGTCCCCCCCGGACTCGAGGGACCACACGACACGTCCGGGCCCGAATCGAGCACGACCTCGCGTCTGGGGTCGAACGCCGGAGCGTAGACGGCCCGGAGCGCCGCCCCGGGGGTCGGGGCGGACCGACAGGAGCGAAGGAGCGAGGCCCGGCCGGCCGGGTGCTGCACCCGGAGCACCTGCCAGTCGCCCACCACCGCGATCCGGCTCGCACCAGGGAAGGGCTTCTTCCTGGCCGCGCGGAGGATGACCGTCGACACCTGGAGCAGGTCGAGCTGCTGCGGATACACCTCCTTCAGGAAGGAGGCGTTGTAGTTGGCGTTGACGCGAGCCCGGAAGCGGAAGTACTCCCAGTACCGCAGCAGCTGAACCGGGTTGTATCCCTGAGCCTCCCGGAGGTCGAACAGGATGGACTGCCCGTTGGCCAGGAACGGTGCGTCGACCGGCTCCTGGTACCCGAGGTACCCACCAGAGCGCGTGAGCTCATGGGGGGCGAAGGACAGGTACCGTCCGTTGCCCTGCCGGTGGACGATCTCCACGGTGCCGGGCGGCCGGAGCCAGGAATCGAGCTCGACGGGCCCCGGGTACGTCGAGGCGGCCCCCGGATAGGCGGCCAGTCCGTTCGCGACGAGCTCCGCCCCGATCAGCACGGGGATCAGGAAGGCGAGCCCGGGCCTGGCGATGGTCGCGGCGAGGACGACGCCGGCCAGGACTCCCGCGACGAGTGGCAGCAGCAGGTCATGCATCGGCCGGGCGAACAGCAGGGCCCCTCCCCACCACAGCAGGACACCGGGGGCGAGGAGCAGCAGCCTTCCTCGCGTGCTGCGCGCGGTCTTCCAGCCCTCCACGCCGTATCCGATCAGGACGGCGGTCGCCAGGAGGACCGCGAACCGGAAGCGGCTCGGGGCATGGATGTACGCGCCCCCGATCGTCGACGAGGACAGGGACTTCAGCCACACCGCCACCCGGTCGATCGAGAGCACGTAGCAGACGGCGGCGAAACCGGTGAACACGGCGACCACCGCGCGGTGCTCGCGGCTGGCCCACCCCAGGCAGACGAGGGCGAGGCCGGCCGCCCCGAGGTACAGCCCCGGCGACAGGAGGAGGTCGAACGGCCAGCTTGGCCCGAGCTGGTACCCCGTGAAGAAGGTGTGCCCTTCATGCCCCGTGAATTGCTGGGACAGCTCGTTCAGGCGCCCATAGCCAAGCCCCAGCGACGTCCTCGAGAGGTAGGACAGCCGGGGGACGAGGAACGCCAGGTTCACCAGGGCGAGCACAGGGAACACGAGGACGACGCGCCCCACCGCCGGCTTCCAGCCGACCACGCCCTGGCGGACCCGGGTGAAGCTCCGGGCGGCCACGTAGATCGCCAGGGCCATGGTTGCGATCGCCGTGCCGTCGCTGAAATGCGCGGCTGCCACCTGGCCCCACGCCATCCCTGCGGCCAGGAGCCATCCCAGGCGGCCGCTCCACCGTGGCGACCGGACGTAGCGGGCCGCAGCCGCGAGGAGCACGGCCGTCCAGGCCAGGGAGGAGGAGAACGGGACGTACGGACCGATGAACGACCCGGCGATGACGAGAGCCCAAACGAACCCGCCGGCCGTCGCCGCGGTTCGGGACGTCCCGTCGGTCCGGAGGAACGCGTACAGCCCGAGCCCCCCGATGACCGGCTGGAGGAACAGGTAGAGCCGGAGGGCAGATCCGCACGGCGCCACGGCGAACAGCAGCATGGCCGGAAGGTTCAGCCAGCCGGACTGCGGATCGGCGGCGAACGGGACTCCGGTCATGACGTGGGGGTTCCAGGCGGGGATGTGACCGGCGGCCAGGGCCTTGCCCAGGAAGCAGAACTGGGGGAGCCAGAACGACATCAGGTCGATGTGGGTGGCGATCGCGCCGCCGAACAGGAGCTGGTGGAGCACCACCACGACGGCGATGACGATCGCGGCCGGCCCGACGAAGGGTCGAAGTGCGGGCCAAGCCCCCGGCCTCTCTCCGAGCGTCGGGCTCGCGGCGCGGGAACGGATGCGTCGGAGGCTCGGCATCGGCCGGGAGACTATCTCAGGACTCCGCCCCTAGATCGGCCGGGCGCTCGCCCCCGGCGTGGCGCTCGCGGGAGGACATCCCGGCCCGGCCGGTGGAGCTGGGCGTGGTGCTCGCGGCCCGACACACCGGCCCGGTGGGGGACCTGGGCGTGGTGCGCTGCTACCCGGCGGGGCGGGCGCCGTCCAGCAGCTCGTCCGGCGTCGCCGCGACCTCGAGCGCCCGGTTGCCCCGTTGCAGCCGGAGGATCAGGCGCCGGCCGATCGCGCCGGCGTGCATCAGCCGCTGGAGGTCGTCCATGCCCGAGACCGGCTGACTGTCGACCTCGAGCAGGAGATCCTCGGCGCGGACCCCGGCCCGGTCCGCGGGGCTCCCCGGCACGACCTCGACGATCTCGACGCCACGGGTCCGGCCGACCGCCTCCGCCACGCGAGGCGGAAGCGGCCGTGGCCCCCCGGCCAGCCCGAGGTACGCGCGACGCACCCGTCCGTCGGTCATCAGCGCGGCGACGATGCGCCGCGTGGCCGGACTGATGGGGACGGCGAGCCCGAGCCCCTGCCCCATGCCCGGACCGACCACGGCGGTGTTGATCCCGACCAGCCTCCCGCGCGAGTCGGCGAGCGCGCCGCCCGAGTTCCCGGGATGCAACGCGGCGTCGGTCTGGATCACGTTCTCGACCAGGCGGGTCACTGAGCCCGCGCGGGTGGGGAACGACCGTCCGAGGGCGCTCACCACGCCGGCCGTCACCGAGCCGGCGAAGCCGAAGGGGTTGCCGATGGCGACCACGAGCTGCCCGACACGCAGGCGCGAGGCGTCCCCGAGCTCGGCCGGTGACAGGTCCGAACCCGACACCCGGACCACCGCGAGATCGGAGAGCGGATCGGTCCCGACGATCTCGAGCTCGAGCTCGCGCCCGTCGGTCAGGGTGGCCAGGCCGCGATCGGTTCCCGCGACGACGTGGGCCGACGTCAGCAGGAATCCGTCCGGGGTGACCACCACCGCGCTGCCGCCGCCCTCCAGCCGCCCGAGGCGGTCGAGTCGCCGCCACACGCGCAGGTTCGCCACCGACGGCGACAGCCGCTCGGCCACCGAGGTGACCACGCGGGAGTACGCGTCGAGCGCCTCGTCGCCGTTCGTGTCGAGGGCGCGCTCGATGTCCGAGGCGGCCGGTTCGAATCCGTCGTCCAGAGCCCCGAGGAACGCCAGGTCCGTCATGGATCGAGCGTAGCACCGAGCTTCGTGTAATGAAGTAATGGCCAGACGCCCGTCGGAGCCGGCTACGCGTCGAGCGACGGCGTGTCCTGCCGGGAGAGCTCGTCGCGGGCCAGCCGCAGTGCCTCCTCGTACACGTCCCGGGCCGGGACCCCGCTTTCTCGGGCGGCCCGGGCGCAGTCCTCGAACTCGGGGGCCACGGTGACCGGGTGGCCGTCGAGCAGCCCGACCTTGACGGCGATCGTCCCGGCGCCCGTCTCGACCTTCAGCGTCTCCCGGTCGAGCGAGAACTTCGACACCGGCGTGGAGCGGACGCCCAGCGTTCCCGTCTCCCGGAACAGGATCCGCCGCAGATCCGGCTGGGAGGCGGCGGTGCATAGCACGGAAACCATCACTGCGGGGCGGCTCTTCTTCATGACGATCGGCGTCAGCCAGGCGTCCTGCGCGCCGGCCCCGAGCAGGCGCTCCAGGACGAACTCGTACATCTCCGGGTTGAGGTCGTCGACGTTCGTCGAGATGACGACCTCGCCGGTCGTGCTCGCGTCGGGGACGTGTGCGCGGCGGTCGGACTCGGCCCCCACCAGCACCCGGACGACGTTGGGGTAATCGAGCTGGTGCGTCCCCGCGCCATACCCGACGGCGATGACCTCCATGAGCGGCATGTCTCCGTACCCCTCCGCGGTGGCCGCCAGGATGGCGGCGCCCGTGGGGGTCACCAGCTCGACCGAGCCGCCCCGGGAGTACATCGGAGCTCCGCGGAGGAGCTCGACCACCGCGGGCGTGGGCAGGGGCAGGAGGCCGTGGTCGGTGCGGACCATGCCGGTCCCGGTGGGGATGGCCGACGCGAAGACCCGCTCGATGCCGAGCAGGTCGAGGGCGATCGCGGTTCCCACGATGTCGACGATGGAGTCGATGCCTCCCACCTCGTGGAACGTGACCAGCTCGACCTCCTTGCGGTGGATGCGCGCCTCCGCCTCGGCCAGCCGCCGGAAGATCCGCTGGGCGGTGGTCTTCACGGACCGCGGCAGCTCCGCCGCGTCGAGCATCATGCGGATGCTCGAGTACGTGCGGATCAGCGCCGTGCTCTCCGCCCGGACCGTCAGCTTGGTGGCGCGCAGCCCCGCGCTCTGGCGTTCCACGACATCGATCTCGTAGGGCTCCAACGGGAGCGCGGCGAGGCCGGTCCGGATCGCGTCGGGATCCGCGCCGGCGTCGATGAGCGCTCCGAGCGCCATGTCACCGGAGATACCGGCGACGCAATCGAAATACGCGACCCGCACCTAATCGTCCGCCACGAGAGCCCCGCGGCATTCGGGAGCTTCCTCGATGCACGAGCGGCTCCTGACACCGAGCACTCAGGCGCTCCGCGCGCGAAGGATCCGGTGCGCGACGAGCCCCGCGCCGAAGCCGTTGTCGATGTTCACCACGCTGATGCCGGGGGCGCATGAGGCGAGCATCGTGAGGAGGGCCGCGAGGCCCTCGAACGACGCGCCGTAGCCGACGCTGGTGGGCACCGCGATCACCGGTCGTGAGGTGAGCCCGGCCACCACCGACGGCAGGGCGCCCTCCATGCCGGCGACCACGATGAGGCAGTCGGCCGACTCGATGCGATTCCGGTGGTCGAGCAGGCGGTGCACGCCCGCGACGCCGACGTCGGCGATGCGGTCGACCTCGACGCCGAGGGCTCCGAGCGTCAGCGCGGCCTCCTGGGCCACCGGCAGATCGGCGGTTCCCGCGCTGACGACGGCCACCGTGCCGAGGACGTTGCCGTTCGGCACGGCCCGCTTCACGACCACCAGCCGTGACCGGTCGTCGTAGCGCGCGTCGGGGATCGCCTCGGCGATCGCGACGGACTGCTCGATGGTGGCGCGGGTGACGAACACGGCGCCCGCCGCCCTGCGGGCCAGGGCGACCGCGGCGTCGCGAACCTCCCGGGGGGACTTGCCGGGCGCGTACACGGCCTCGGCCTGGCCGGTCCGGAGCTCCCGGTGATGGTCGATCTTGGCCGAGCCGATGTCCTCGAATGGCAGGTCACGGAGGTCGGCCAGAGCCTCGGACACCGTTCGATCGCCGTCCGCCACACGCTGCAGCAGCGTGGAAATCGTTGCTTCGTCCACGGGACCCGTCATTGTATACTTCGCCCGTTCGGGCACGTAGACGGCCCAATACCTGTGATTCTTCCTGCCAAGACACTCACGGTGCTTGTCATCGTCGCCCTGGGGGTGGCGGTGCTTGCCCTGTTCATCACCGTGGCCTCCGCCCGGGCCAGGCGCCGCCCCCAGCAGAGCTCACTGCCCATCCAGCTGGATGACGTGCTGCGGGGCATCCTCGAGGGACACGCCCGTGCGCTGCAGCGCCTGGAGGCCGCGGTCCGGCAACTGGCGGCCGACGACGTCGGCCTGGACGAGCGGCTGACGGCAGCGGTGCAACGGGTCGCGCTGATCCGGTACGACGCGTTCGAGGACGTGGGCGGGCGGCTGTCGTTCACCTGCGCGCTGCTCGACGAGCTCGGCAACGGCGTGGTGGTGACCTCGATCAACGGGCGGCAGGACACCCGGGTCTACGCCAAGCCGGTGTCCCGGGGGACGAGCGACCACAACCTGTCCGAGGAGGAGGTCGAAGCCATCCGCGAGGCCCTGGGCGACGAGTCGCTCGACCGTCAGACTGTGGAGGCGCGGTGATGTGGAGACGTGAGTCGGACCAGAATGAGCCTGCCGAGCGAGCGGAGGTACGAAAGATGGCGCAGGAAGGCGAGGTCACAGTCGTCGGTCAGGGTGCACGTCTGGAGGGCACGATCGTGTCCGCCGGGTCGCTGCGGATCGACGGCCAGGTCAAGGGCCAGATCAATGCCGACGGGGACGTGATGCTGTCGCCCCAGAGCCAGGTCGACGCCGACATCCGTGCGGACAACGTCGTGGTGGCCGGCCGCTTCAAGGGGAACATCGTGGTCAAGGCCAAGGCCGAGCTGGCGCGCGGCGGCCGTGTCGACGGCAACATCACCTCCAAGAGCCTGATCGTCCAGGAGGGGGGGATCTTCTGCGGCCAGTCGAACATGGACCAGGGATCCTCGGCGTCGCAGCCTCAGCAAGCCGCGTCGCAGGCGTCCCGCTCGCAGTCCGCGGCGACCTCGGCACAGCCGGCAACGGGTCCCAACGGTGCGGAGTCGAAGGCCGAAACCGAATCCGCCCGAGCAACGCACCGGTAGTCCGGCCCGGACGAGCATCCGAACCTCGGCGAACTGTCGAACCTGGCATCCTGTTGCGCATGCTCGATCTCAAGGCGATGCGGGAGGAGCCCGACCGGTTCCGCGCGGGATTGGCTCGCCGGGGGGCGGCCGACTCGCTCGAGCGGGCGCTGACGCTCGACGAACGCCTGCGCGGGCTCAAGGTGAGGGTGGAGGGGCTCCGCGCCGACCAGAACACCGCCAACAAGGAGATCGGCCGGGCCACGCCCGAGGAGCGACAACAGAAGATCGACGCCCTGAGGAACGTCTCGGAGCAGCTGAAGGAGCTCGAGCCCCAGCTGCAGGAGACCCAGGACCAACTGGACCACCTCCTCCTGCGCATCCCGAACCTTCCGCACGAATCGGTGCCCGACGGGGTCGACGACGAGGACAACGTCCTCATCAAGCTCGAAGGAGACCCGCCGCGGTTCGCCTTCGACCCGAAGGACCATCTCGACCTGGGGGAGCGGCTCGGCGCCATCGACACCGAGCGGGCGGCGAGGACCTCCGGGTCGCGGTTCGCCTACCTCCTGGGCCCCGCGGTGTGGCTCCAGTTCGCGCTGGTTCGCTACGCCCTGGACACGCTGGCGGGCAGGGGGTTCACGCCGGTGGTCCCGCCGGTGCTCGTCCGCGAGGAGGCCATGTACGGAACCGGGTTCCTCCCGACGGACGAGTCGCAGATCTATGCGACGCGCGACGACGACCTGTACCTGGTCGGCACCTCGGAGGTGCCGCTCGCGTCGTTCCATCAGGACGAGATCCTCGACGCCGCCGCCCTTCCGACCCGGTACGCGGGGTACTCCACCTGTTTCCGGCGCGAGGCCGGGACGTACGGGAAGGACACGCGCGGCATGTTCCGCGTCCATCAGTTCGACAAGGTAGAGATGTTCTCGTTCGCGGACCCCGATCGGTCGTGGGAGGAGCACGAGTTCCTCGTCTCGATCGAGGAGGAGATCGTCGCGGGCCTCGGCATCCCCTACCGCTTGATGAACGTGTGCACGGGCGAGCTCGGCGCGAGCGCCGCCAAGAAGGTCGACCTCGAGGCGTGGTTTCCGGGCCAGGGCAAGTATCGCGAACTGACCTCGTGCTCGAACTGCACGGACTACCAGGCGCGGCGGCTGGGGGTCCGGGTCCGGGGCCTGGACGGGAACCGGCCCGTCCACACGCTGAACGGCACGGCCTGCGCGATCGGCCGGACCATCATCGCGATCCTCGAGAACCACCAGCGCGAGGACGGCTCGGTCGACCTCCCCGAGGCGCTCCACGCCCACCTTCCGCCCGAGCTGCGTACGCTCACGCCCCCCTGATCGGCGACGCACGCACCTGCGGGTCATCGCGGCTGCTGACTACGGTCCCGTTTCCTTCTCGGGAATGGCCCCACGCCGGTCGCGGGTACCATCGGCTCGGGAGGGTGGCCGAGCGGACGAAGGCGACGGTCTTGAAAACCGTTAGGGGCGCGAGTCCCTCCAGGGTTCGAATCCCTGCCCTCCCGCCGCCGCTGATGCCATGAAGGAGCGGGCCTCGCTCCCGTGTTCACAGCGTAGACGCCGTAACGTCCGCTCAACACGAACGACAGGAAGGAGGCCCTGTCATGGTCTACGTCGGAGTGGACCTGCACCGCAAGTCCTCTCACGTCGCC
>DASWCX010000316.1:0-3065 GCA_036395815.1 Actinomycetota bacterium
TAGATGCCCTCGCTGGAGGGCGCCCAGGTGATCCCGCCATCGATGGACTTGAACACCCCGGGCACGACGCCCGCGTACAGCGTCGAGGGGAAGCGCGGATCGATGACCAGCGCCCTCACGGTCTGGCCGGACAGCCCGTCCAGGGTCGCCCACGTCGCGCCCCCGTCGGTGCTCTTGTACGCGCCGCCGCTCAGGGTGGAGACGTACACCGTCGCCGTGTCGGTGGGGTCGATGGCGATGGCCGTCGGGATGCTGGCGCCGGTCACGCTCAACCCGGTGACGCGCCACCTGGCCCCACCGTCGACGCTCTTGTACACCGAGACGAAGGAGCCCTTCCAGGTGCCGGCGTAGACGGTCTGGGAGGAAACCGGATCCACCGCAACCACCGTGGCCGAGCTGCCGGTCGGGATCCCGTCGCTCCGGAACCTCCACTGCTGCGCCCCGTCGAGCGTCATGTAGATCCCGTCATCTGTCGCGGCGTAGACGGTCGAGGGTGAAGCCGGGTCGATGGCCAGGGAGTTCGCCACGTCGCTTGCCGGGATCCCGTCCTCCGCCAGCGACCACCGGCCCCCGCCGTCAGTCGACTTCCAGAGCCCGGTCGACAGGCTGAACAGGCTGGTCCCGATGTACAGCGTGTCCGGCGCCGAGGGGTCCTCCGCGATCGACACCACGCTCAGCGGGATGGGAAGCCTTCCGTTCGCCGGTGCCCAGGTGTCTCCCCCGTCGATCGATTTGTACAGGCCATCGCCCCCCGTGCCGTCGTACACGATCGAGGGATTCGTGGGATCGATGGCCAGAGCGAGCCCGTTGCCGCCGGTCGATGGACCGTTGGTGCTCCATGTTCCAGTCCCGGCCGATGCGGTGAATCCGCCCGAAACCATGAGAAGCACCATCGCGCCGATCAGCAACGCGTGGCGGCACCGGCTCCCCCACATGACGGCCCGATGCTAGCCCACGGAGCCATCGCTGAATAGCTCCGGCAGGAATCTCCTCCACCGGGAATCGGGGGTCCTTGATCGCAGCGCCGTCACTCGCAGCCAGATCACCCGGACGACGAGGTCGCGACGGGCTTCGGCGACGTCACCATCCGGCTGTGGGCGCGAGAGGTATCGAACCTCTGACCTCTGCCGTGTGAAGGCAGCGCTCTCCCGCTGAGCTACGCGCCCGGGACTCGACCAAACATAGCACCGGACATAGAGACGGCGGCGCGTGCCCGCGTCGCGCCGCCGTCCTCGCCGGGCCTCGCGGCCCGGACGTCACGCGCCAGTGTGGCACCCGGCGGCCGGACTGCGCAAGCCCTTTCTCGATCCGCGTCGACCCCGAGGCTTGCCTCGGTTGGTGAATCGTGACAAAGGGTCTGAATGGGACGGCCCCGGCAGAGCGGACGGGTCAGCCGAGGGCCCGGGCGGCGATCGCCTTGGCGGTCCGAACGGCCAGCGCCTGGGCGGTCAGCGTCGGGTTCGGACCTCCCAGCCCGTTTGGCAGGATCGAGCTGTCTCCCACGTACAGCCCCTCCACCATGTGGGCCTGGCCGTTCGGGTCGGCCACGCTCGTGGCGGGGTCCAGCCCCATCCGCATCGTCCCCATGATGTGGGTCAGGAGCGCCAGGGCGAACCTGGTGCGGTGGATCTCCCGGGCCCCGGCGGCCCGCAGGATCTCGGCGGCCTTGCGGGCCAACCAGTCCTGCCGCTCCACCGAGGCCGGCGTGGCGTGGTAGATGACCTTGGGGACCGCGCCGTGCTCGTCGGGACCCCAGTCGTCGGCGAGGGTCACCCGGTTGTCGGCGTGCTCCTCGTCGTCGGTGCAGACCAGGACCGAGAGCGTCCGTCGATATTCGGCGATCCGCCGCATCGCCTCGGCCCCGAAGGCTCGTCCGGCCAGGTCCCACGGCTCGTCGCCCGTGTCGTCGTCCCAGAACCCGGTGCCCCCGGCGGCCAGCCCGATGGAGAAGGACTGCGGCCCGAGCCCCTGGACGAACAACGTCCCGTAGCCCGGGAAGTCGGCCCTGGCCATCGTGACCTGGCCCACGTCGGGGCGAACGTCGCGATCGAAGAACCCGGTCACCACGTCCTGGGCGTGGGTGGTGAGGTAGCGCCCCACCACGCCGTGCGGGTCGGGCAGCCCGGAGTTCAGGTACAGGCGCGGCGACTCCACCGAGCCGCCGGCCAGCACCACCACGGGCGCCTCGGCCTCCCGCGTCTCCCCGGAGTCGGCGTCGCGCCACCGAACCCCTCGAGCTCGGACCCGGTCCCCGGACGGCTCCGACAGGATCGCGGTGGCGAAGGCCCCGGGGGCGATCTCGCAGTTCCCGGTGGCCACCGCGGCCGGCACGTACGACACGTTCGTGGCGCGCTTCGCCTTCCGTTCGACGGGAGCCCCGGCCGGGTGCGGGCAGCCCACGAGGCAGTGGCCGCACATGGTGCAGCCCTCCACGTCCGGGTGGCGGAGCGAGGCACCCGGAGCCATCTTCGCGATCGGCAGGATTGCGTTGTGGCACGGGCGCCACACCGGCCCGGTGACGTCTTTCGTCTCGCTCCGGGCCAGCCCGATCCGCTCGCAGCCCTCGGCGAACAGCGCGTCCTTCGGGGCCAGGTCGTCGACCAGACGAACGGGCAGGAACTCCTCGACCCGCTCGTAGAACGGGACCAGGTCACGGTACCCGAGCGGCCATGGCCCGTCCACGGCCGCCGGGTAGGCGCGTGGGGAGATCCCGTTGTAGTGGAGGGTGGTCCCGCCGACCCCGGCGGCCTGGAGGATCAGCCCCACGCCGTCCCGGCGCCTGGTCCAGGGTGGGACGTCGCGGTCGGGCGGTCCCCACCGGAGGCGGCCGTCCACGATGGAGCCCATATCATCCTCCAGCCGGGTGAAGTCGCGGTCGGGGTCGAGCCACGGCCCGGCCTCCAGCATCAGGACCTTCGCCCCTCGCTCGGCCAGCTCCTTCGCCACCACCGGCCCGCCCGCCCCGGCCCCGACCACGATGGCGTCGGGGTTCGAGATCACCCGCCCTCCTCCCGATACCCCGGGCTGCCGGCCACCGGTCCCCGGTACCCGAGCTCCTCCCACAC
>DASWCX010000317.1:0-6026 GCA_036395815.1 Actinomycetota bacterium
GAGATCCGGCCACGACGCCCGCTCGCCCTGCCGGAGAAGCGTCCACTCAGAGAAGACGGATGTTCGATGGGTGAGGTTCTCTGCCTGGTGGCGCCCTTGGCGGGGTCAGCCCAGGTCGGTGGCGAGCCGGCCGTAGACCACGAGGTCGTGGTACTCGCCCTCCGCGAGACGTTCGGCGTCTCGGAGGGTTCCTTCCTCGAGGAAGCCGAGTCGTTCCGGGACGGCCCTGCTTCGAGCGTTCCCGGGGGCGCACTTGATCTCCACGCGGTGGAGGGCCAGGTCGCGGAAGCACCGCTCCACCACGGCAGCCACCGACTTCGTGACCAGCCCTCGGCCCTGGAGGTCCCGGTCCAGCCAGTAGCCGATCTCTCCCGCGCGGTCCCGCTGATCGATGTCCAGTCCGACCGTCCCGGCGATCCGGCCCCGGTGCCGGATCGCCGCGTAGAAGCCGTTCCCCTCGGCCAGGCGCCGCAGGCTGAGGTCGATGAACGCGGTGAGCCCCTCCCTGGTGTTTGGCTCGCGGGCCCAGGGCATCCACGGCCGGAGGTGATCGATGTTGCGTTCGATCACCTGCTGAAGCTCGTCGACGTGCCCCCGTTCGACCAGCTCCAGCTCGGTGTCCTCGTCGACCCGCAGCGGAAACATCCCTCCGCTCAGCCCCGCGGACCCGCCTGCCACGCCCGATCCCGGGCCACCATCCGCCCGGCCAGGACCCCGGCGGCCCCGGCGGCCAGGAAGAACTCGGGGTCGTCCGCCGCGGTTCGACCCATCGATTCGACCTCGACGCCTCGCTCGGCCAGCAGGTCCAGCGCCGGTTGGCCGGTCACCTCGACGAGCTGGTGCCGCTCCTCGATCCTGGCTTCCCGCAGCCGGCGCCACACGGCCTCTCGCCGCGCCTCGTCGTCGATCACCGGCACCGCGATGTGGACGGGCTGCAACGCCACCCGCGAGAGCGCGGTGATGGCGTGATGGGAGACCTCCCGGTGGCGCTCACGGGGGTCGGAGAAGCTCATGCGCAGGGCCGCCACGGGCCGGCCGCCGAGGATGGCGGCGGCGTTCAGCGACATGGCCGATGCGATGTCGGTGGCGCCCCACACGGTCCCGGTCCCGGTGTTCCCGGGGCCGTCGCCCACCACGATCACGTCCGCCCCGGCCGCGTACCGGGCGGCGAGCAGGCCGGAGAACACGTTCACGGCCTCGAGGTCGCCCCCGAAGGCCTGCCCCGACGTGACCACGGACGACAGGAGCTCGGCGGCACGAAGCCGCGCCACCAGGCGGGACAGGGCGGCCGGCAGCGCGGCCCCGTCGGTCATGACGTACACGACGCGTTCGGCCCCGCCGGCCCGAGCCCCGGCTGCGGCCGGCCCCAGCATCGAATGCAGGGGCACCCACACAACCGGGGTGCCGCCGAGGTCCGAGGCGCCTTCCATCTCCGCCCGGTGGGGGCTGTCCTCCTCCTCGACCGCAAGGACCCTCACCTGCTGGGGGGTGTACCGGAGCTTCATGGTGCGTCCGGGCCCGGCCGCCTCGGTGTCCCCGGCGCCCTCCACGGCCACCACGAAGTGCAGCCCGCCGGTGCCGAGGCCAAGCGAGACCGCGGTCGTGTTGAGCAGTACGTCATCGCCCGGACCGACCGGCCCGACGAGATCGGGATAGGCGAGCGCGCGGGCCGGAGCGCCTTCGACCTCCACCTCCAGCTCGAGCGCCCCGGGGGGTCCATCGAGCACACGATTCACGGTCCCGCGACGAAGGCGGATCATCCGCTCAGGCTCCCTGCTCGAAGGCGACCAGCCAGTGGGTGCCCAGATCGGCGGCTCGGGCGCCGACCACGACCACGGGGAACTGTCCGTCCACAGACTTGGCCAACGTGGGCGCGGTGAGATCGGCCAGCGTCTCCCCGCCGGGTGTCGGCAGCGGCACGTCGAGTGGCCCGGTCCAGGTCTGGGCGTGGTCGCTCGACGACATGTACGCCAGGCTCGAGCCACCAGAGCCGTTCCGTTCGAGGAAGTAGACCCGGACCTCGCCCTTCCACCGGAACACGAAGGGTTCGGACAGGTCCTCGCCGGGGACGGAAACCAACGTGTGCGCGCTGCTCCACCCGGTGCTTCCCTCGTAGTTGGAGTTGATGGCGTAGCGGATGTTGCGGTCCCCGGTTCCGCCCCGGATGTACTGCCAGGCCATCACGATCTCCTTCTTCTTCGACCCGTTGCCGGTCCACGCCGCGGTGGCCCGGACGTCGGACCCGGTCGATCCGGCGGACACGCCGAACTTCGTCGACAGGAGGGCGCCCCATGTCGCCGGGTCCTGGGACTTCAGCGTCTGGGTGTAGATGGAGTCCGTGTCCGGATCGATGGCGATGGACAACCTGGTCAGGGAGCTCCCGATCCGCTGGAGGGTGCCCGCCGTCAGGCCGGCCTGGAACGTGGTGGTGTCGTCGTACGTGCCACCCGGCGAGCGCTCCTCGACCAGTGTGGAGCTCGGGCCGGTGAACACGATGACGAAGGTCTGGCTTCCCGGCTCCAGGCCCGGGTAAGGGCCGGAGTAATCCCCGGTCGACGTGGACTTGATGGTCTCCTCGGCCCCCATCGGGCCGCAGATGATGTCCGGGGTCACCAGGCCGAACGACCCCTCGCGGCCTGAGGCGCCGATCCGCGAATAGGTCACGTAGTACTCGTCGTCGGCCAGCCTCGATATCCCTCCGGGTGTGACCGGCCCGGTCGGATCGCTGAGCACGATCGCGTTGGTCGCCCCGCAGCTCGTCCGGCGCCGGGCGTTCGCCGAACCGCCCGCCAGCAGGCTCATCATCGCCGAGGCCAACACGACCGCCAACACGACTCTCCCCTTCTTCATCGACCCCCCCCGTCCATCCTTTTCGTTCCGGTCCGTCTCCGGGCCGGACCCGTGGCCGCATTATCATCGCCGAATGCACCCCCTGGAACGACTCGTCAACCTGGTGACCCTCCTGCTCGAGGCCAGCCGCCCCAAGTCTTTCGAGGAGATCCGGGCGGTGCTCCCCGCCTACCAGCAGGCCGACGTGGCGTCGGCGAAGCGGATGTTCGAACGGGACAAGGACATCCTCAGGGATGTCGGGATCCCGCTCGAGGTCGGACCCACCGACGCCTGGGAGGCCGACCAGGGATACCGGATCCCCAAGGACCGGTATTACCTGCCCGAGATCGCCTTCACCCCCGACGAGGTCTGGGCGCTGTTCGTGGCGGCCCACTCCCCGGGAGGCGGAGGCGACGCCGAGCTGGCCTTCTGGAAGCTCGCCACCGGGGTGGACACCGACCTGCTCTCCGCGATGCTGGACCGCCCGGTGGCGCCGGCCGTGGAGGCCTCCGGCCCGCACCTCGGTGCCATCGCCGACGCCCTGTCCAGACGGCGGGCCCTCCGGTTCCGGTACCGCCCGTCGCAGGGTAAGGCCGGGCAGCGAGAGATCGATCCCCATTCGCTGGTATTTCGGGCCGGCAGCTGGTACCTGGTCGGGCTGGACCGGGCCAAGGGAGAGATCAGGACGTACCGGCTCTCGCGGCTGGCGGGTCCGGTGAAGGACATCGGGCCGGCCTCCGCGCCGCCCGAGGGGTTCGATCCCATGCGGCACCTCCGGGCGGGACCATGGGGCCTGGGGGACCCCGACGTGACGGCGACGGTGGCCCTCAGCCCGATGGTGGCCTGGTGGGCGATCCCCTCGACCCCGGGTGCGAGGGCGCTGCGGACCCTATCCGATGGGTGGGTCGAGGCGGAAGTGCCGGCCAGCCGGACGGAGGCGTTCGTGTCCTGGGTGCTGTCCTTCGGGCCGGATGCGAAGGTCTCGGCGCCCGGGGCCCTCCGTGACCAGGTGGTTCGCCGGCTGGAGGCCCTGGCCTCGCATGGGTAGGCGGCGTGGCGGCGAGGCGCCGGCCGGGGCGGCGAGGGCCTCGGCCCGGCTGGAGCGGCTCCTGGTGGTCGTCCCCTACGCCGTCCGTCATCCCGGGACGCCGCTGGAGGAGCTGGCCCGGCTGTTTGGGGCGGAGCGGAAGGACCTGGTGGACGACCTCAATCTCCTGTTCGTCACGGGCCTTCCGCCCTACGGCCCCGGCGACCTTGTCGACGTGGAGGTCGACGAGGAGGGCAGGGTGTGGATCGCCATGGCCGACCACTTCTCCCGTCCGGTCCGCCTGACCCGGACCGAGGCGCTCGCCCTCTACCTCCGGGGCAAGGCCCTGATCGGCTCGCCCGGGCTGGAGGAGGCTCCCGCGCTGGCCTCCGCCCTGGACAGGATCGAGAAGGCCCTCGGGGACGAGGCCCTGGGCGACATCGCCGGCCGGGTGGAGGTCGGCGCCGGGGCCCTGGTGGCCGAGCCCCTGGCCGCCATCCGGCGGGCCGTCGAGGAGCAGGAGCGGGTCGAAGTCGAGTACTACTCGGCCGGGCGCGGGGAGCTGACCGTGCGCCAGATCGATCCCGAGCACCTGTTCTCGGCCCTGGGCAACTGGTACGTGGTGGCCTGGGACCGGCTGGCCGACGACGAACGGATGTTCCGGGTCGACCGGATCCGCTCGGTTCGCCCGACGGGCCTCCGGTTCGAGCCGAGGGGACTGGCCGGGAGGGGACGGGCTCTGTACACGCGGACGGACCGCGACGTGCCCGTGCGCCTCGCGCTGGGGCCGGGGGCCCGGTGGGTGGCCGAGTACTACGAGGTCGAGACGAAACGGGAGGGCGCGGACGGATCGCTCGAGGTCACCCTGCCCACCAAGGAGCTGGCGTGGGTGGCGAAGCTCGTCCTGCGGCTGGGCGGAGAGGCCAGGGTCCTCGACCCACCCGAACTGCTCACCCTGGTGGCCGAGACAGCTTGGAAGACCCTCTCGCTGTACCGGCGGGACGCGTCATCGGGCCCGCTGCACTGACCGGGGTCCAAACATTCTCAAGCACGCCGGACACCCTGCCGATAGCTCCGGCATGACCATGATCCGAACCACGTGCCCGACCTGCGGGGCGGTGGAGATGGGGGTCGACGCCGTCATGCTGTCCTTCCGCCAGGAGAGCGGCGAGGGCAGCTACCGATTCCTCTGCCCGGGGTGCATGAGCACCGTGGAGAAGCCCGCCGACCAGAAGATCGTGGCCCTGCTCCTCTCCGTGGGGGTCGACGTCGAGGGCCTTGACGCCGCGCTGGCGGGGTTCGACGGGGGCAACGCCGCCCGCAACGAGATCGCGCTGCTGGAGACCCGGCCCGACGGACCGCCGCTCACGGTGGACGACCTCATCAGCTTCCACTTCCTGCTTGAAGACGACGCCCGGCTCGCCCGCGCCCTGGCCTACGGCTAAGTCAGCCGGTTCCCCTCCCAAGGTCGTTGCGCACCCTGCGGAGCCTCGAGGCTTCATGACATTGCTTGGCCCATGGCTTGACTTCGTTGTGGAACCCGCGGGGAGCGGGATTGAACCGGGGCGCAACGGCCTGACCAGGTAGCAGGAAGGGGTACTCGGCGACAACCGTCCCAGCAGGCGGACTCGGACACGCTACCGGGAGGGCAGGCCTTTTATCCACAGGCCGGTCCGAATGCTAGGTCGGAGACCTCCGTTCTTGATCCGCCCAGGGCTGCCGAACTAGAATTCGGCATCATCCTCGTCCGCCTGAGACGCAGCTTCGCTGGATATAGAGCCCTGCTTTCGCTTTTCTGCCTGATCGCGTGGGGATTCGTCGGACAACATGGCAGTTTCGCAGCGCTCGCTGACGCCCCCACCTTGACCATCACGCCAAATTCCGGTCAACCTTTGGCACAGACGGAAATCCGAGGTACCGGCTTTGCGCCGAACGAGCGCGTGGCCCTATCTTTCGATGCGGGCCACATGGACATGGGAGCAGAGGCAGACGAACACGGGAAATTCTTCGCGAAACGGCATGTTCCCTTCGATGCCCTGCCGGGTGCGCATCGCGTCGAGGCCCTGGGTCAGGAGAGCGGGCTTCGGGCTAGGACCATATTCGTCATGCGCACGGATTGGCCGCAGTACCGGGAGAACGACCAGGGGACCGGAAACAAGGACTTCGAGAA
>DASWCX010000318.1:0-1563 GCA_036395815.1 Actinomycetota bacterium
CTTCCACGCCTCCAACGTCCTCGTGGACGGGTCCCGCACACCGCCGCGGATCGCTCCAGCCGACTGGGAGATGGCCGGGATCGGACCCGGTCTCCTCGATCTCGCCAGCCTGGTGGCAGGCCGGTGGAGCGAGGCGGATCGCCTGGCCATGGTCACCGCGTATTCGGAGGCGGCCTCGGGACGGCCTCCCGACAGAGAGTTCCTGGCCGACCTGGAACGATGCCGCCTGCACAACGCAATGGGGCTCCTGGCGCTGTCTCCCCGGTGGCGGCCCCCCTCCGAGCACGCGCACGACTGGCTGGGCGAGGCCGAGTCCGCGGCCCGGCGGTTGGGGATCCTGTGATGGATCGCCGCCTCCTGATCGTGAACGGCGACGACTTCGGCCAGGGTCACGGCGTCAATCGGGGCGTGTTCCGCGCGTTCGAGGACGGGATCCTCACCAGCGCCAGCGCGATGGTCCGGTGGACGGCGGTCTGGGAAGCCGCCGCATATGCCCGCGACCACCCCTCCCTCGGCGTGGGGTTGCACGTCGACCTGGGCGAATGGGCCATCCGGGGGGGCGAGTGGGTGCCGCTATACGAGGTGGTCCCGATGGAGCACGACGCGGTCCTGGATGAGGTGCTCCGGCAGGTCTCGGCCTTCCGCGGCCTGTTCGGCCGTGATCCCACGCACCTCGACTCGCACCAACACCGCTCCCGCGAGGAACCGGTCCTCTCGGCAGTGCGGGCCGTTGCCGACAATCTCGGCGTGCCGCTCCGCGACCACTCGACCGTGCGGCACTGCGGGAGCTTCTACGGCCAGACCGGGGAGGGCGAGTCCAGACCAGATTGGATCACGGTGGACGCACTCCTCGCGCTCATCCGGGCGTGCGGCCCGGGCGTCACCGAGCTCGCGTGCCACCCCGGCGACGGATCAGACCCGGACATCCCCACGATGTACAAGAAGGAACGGGCCCTGGAGGCGGCGGCACTGTGCCACCCGCGTGCCCGGGGCGCCATCGAGGAGGCGGGCATCACTCTGGTCTCCTACCTGGATCTGGAGGGGGTCGCTTCCGGCCACGTCGCGCCGGGCAGCGACACCGCCTCTTCGTGAGCGTGGCGCATGCACTGGGGAGAAGCGGGCGCGGACCCGGGCGGTACACTGGTCGATCGAGCCGGCAGCCCCGGCTCCAACGCCTGAGGGCGGGGTGGCCGAGTGGTTAGGCACAGGTCTGCAAAACCTGCTACACCGGTTCAATTCCGGTCCCCGCCTCGAACGCTGCCGGAGCCGGTCGGGGCGCGCCGGCTAGACTGAACCGAACGGGCGGTTAGCTCAGGGGGAGAGCGCTTCCCTGACACGGAAGAGGTCGGAGGTTCAAATCCTCCACCGCCCACCATTCGAGAACGGCTGGCCCTCACCAGAGTCACTGGGGCCCATCTCCAGATTCGATCCGAACCGCCTCCACGATTCGATCGAATGGAACTTCAGCCTGTGTGCCTCGGTCCCGGACGAGCTCGGCCGACGGTCCCTCGAACAAGAACAGTGCCATCCCGTCGGTCGGCACCAGGATGCAGCCAATGGACC
>DASWCX010000319.1:0-7454 GCA_036395815.1 Actinomycetota bacterium
TGGGCGCGGCCACCCACACGTGGCCCTCGACCACCGCGACCCCTGTGATCAGACAGGTGATTCCATAGTTGCATGTCCCGGCAGCTCCCCGGACGTCGGCCACCACAGCGCCGTCCGCTGCCCGGATCTTCTCAACGGCGACGTTCGCGCCGAGCCAGACGAACCCATCTCCGACGGCCATCGAGCGGGGAGTGCGCGCGGGATGGATCGACGACGTTTTCGCTCCGGTCGAAGGATCGATCCGCAAGATGAGTCCCGTCGCCGGCAGGGTCGCCGAGGGGCCCGGGCCGGGGGGTCCCGACCCGGGTTCGTGTCGCAGCAGCAGGAAGGCCACGATCGCGACCACGGCCACGATGACCGTGGCCCCTGCCGGGACGTGCCATCGCGGACGTTCAGCGGGCGCGTCGATCCGCTCACCGGGTCGCTCTGGAGCGAGCGTGCGTCGCAGGGCCGACGCGAGCGCGCCCGCGCTCCGGTACCGTTCGTCGGGCCGCTTGGCCATCCCCCGGGCGACCACGTCGTCGACCGGCGGGGGGATACCCTCCCGCGTCCCGCTCACCCTTGGAGGCGGGGCCTTGAGGTGGGCATACATCACCGCGGCCTCCTGGTCCCGGGGATAGGGGACCTCCCCAGTGAGGCATTCGTATGCCACGCACGCCAGCGAGTACACGTCGGTTCGAGCGTCCGGGGGCTTGCCCTCGAACTGCTCCGGGGCCGCGTAGTCGACGCTCCCCATGAACTGCCCGGTCTTGGTCAGCCCACTGGTCTCGTCGGGCCGCTTGGTCAGGCCGAAGTCGGTGAGGTAGGCATGCTCCGAGCCGTCGGGGTCCGGCCGGATCAGGATGTTGGCGGGCTTCACGTCCCGGTGGATGAGCCCTTTCGCGTGGGCCGCGTCCAGGGCCGACGCGACCTGCGAGACGATCGAGGCCGTCCGGTCGAGCGCCATCGGACCGTCTCGCTCGATCACGGTCTTGAGGTCGGTCCCTTCCACGAACCGCATGGCGATGTACAGAAGGCCGTCCTGCTCGCCGGCGTCGTGCACCGTGACGACGTTCGGGTGGTCGAGCGAGGCGGCCAGCTCGGACTCCCGGACGAAGCGCTCGCGGAACCGTTCGTCGGCCGATAGCTCGGGAGCCAGGACCTTCAAGGCGACCTTTCGCTTCAGCCGAAGGTGCTCGGCCAGGTACACCACGCCCATGCCGCCCCGGCCCAGGATCGACTCGACCCGGTAGCCGGCGATCTCGCCGCCGATCTCCACCTGGCTGCCCATAGTCGTCCGGAGTTGTAGCACCCACGGGCACCGTCGGGAAGGCCGAACGGGAATTCCTCTCGACAGGCGGAACGGGAAGCCCCCAGAATGCGAGCCATGCCGCTGTTCTCCAAGCGCGGGGCCGGCCACGAGGACGAGATGCGCCCCATCACGGCCCTGTTCGCCGACATCGCCGGATCCACCGGTCTGGGGGAGCGGCTCGGGCCGGACGAGGTCAAGGCGCTCATCGGGGAGTGCGTGACCCGGATGAGCGGCGCGGTCGAGGAGCTCGGCGGGATGATCCAGGCCTACATGGGCGACGGGATCTGCGCGTACTTCGGGGTCCCCCAGGCCCACGAGGACGACCCCGAACGAGCGGCCCGGGCCGCGCTTCGGATCCTCGAGGTGGTGGGCGAGTACGCCAGGGACATCGAGCAGGCCTGGGGCATCAGCGGGTTCGGGGTTCGGGTCGGCCTCAACAGCGGGCCCACCGCGGTCGGCCTGGTCGGGGCGGCCGATCCGCAGACCGTGGCCCTGGGCGACACCACGAACGTCGCCGCCCGGCTCCAGGCCGCCGCCGCCCCGGGGACCATCGTGGTCGGCCAGAGCACGGCAAGGCATCTCGGGGGCAGGTTCCTCCTGGAGTCGCTGGGCGAGGTGTTGGTGAAGGGCCGGGCGGAGGCCGTGCCGGCGTGGCGCCTGGACGGCCTGGCCGTCGCCGACGAGGAGATCGAACAAGCCCCGCTGGTCGATCGGGAGGCGGAGGTCGGGAGGCTTCGCGAGGTCCTGCGGGACGTCGAGGCGGGGCGGGGCCAGATCCTGGTGCTGGTGGGGGACACCGGGATCGGCAAGACTCGGCTCCTCGGGGAGCTGCGCCGCCAGGCCGGCGGGTCCGCGACGTGGCTGGAGGGCGCCTGCACCTCGTGGGAGGCCCAGGCCTCGAGCGGGCCGTTCGGGCAGATCCTCCGACGGTGGCTCGGCATCGGCGAGGCAGATCCCGCCGTGGCGGTACGAACGAAGCTCAGGGCCAGGCTCGGCCACCTCTTCGGGTCCGACGCACCTCTGGCGTCCCTGTCCCGGTTGCTGTCCCTCCGGGTCGATCCGCAGTTCGACGACGGGCTGGGCGAACTGTCCCCGGCAGAGCTGGCGGACCGGATCCGTGCCGACTACGTGCGGTGGATCGAGGCGCTCACCGCCCGGGGACCGGTGGTTCTGGCGATCGAGGACACGCACTGGGCGCAGCCGGCCGCTGGGGCGCAGCTCGCGGACCTGCTGGAGGTGACCGACCGTGGGCCGCTGCTCCTGGCCGTGACCCTCCGCCCGGAGGCGGGCTCCGAAGGCTGGCGGTTCAGGCTGACGGCCCAGGGGGAGTTCAGCCATCGCCTGGCGGAGCTTTCCCTCGGCCCTCTCCCCGACGCGGCGGTGGCCGAGCTGGCCGGGACGATGATCCCGTTCGGCCTGGACAGCGAGACCCGCGGCCAGATCGTAGCCCGAGCCGAGGGGAACCCTCTCTACGTCGAGCAGCTGGCCCGAGCCCTGCTCGAACAGGGCGGACAGAAGGGGAGAACCTGGACGCTCTCCCTCACGGCGGCCGACCTCCCTCCGGCCCTGGAGAGCCTCCTGGTGGCGAGGATCGACCGTTTGCCGGAGGGCCCCCGGCGGGTGGCGCAGGTCGCTGCGGTGGCCGGCCGGACGTTCCCGGTCAGCGTGCTGGAGCGGGTGGCCGGGGAGGCGGTGGGGCCCGACCTCGGAGTGCTCCTGCGTTCCGGGATCGTTCGCGAGGTTCGTCGGTATCCCGAGTTCGAATGCACCTTCCAGCACGTGCTCCTGCACGAGGCCACGCTCTCCACGCTGACGCCGACCCGGAGGAAGGAGCTCTACGGGCGGGTGGGCTCGGCCTTCGAGGAGCTGCACGCCGGAGCGGTGGACGAGCACCTGGACACGCTGGCTTTCCTCTTCTACCGGAGCGACGACCCGCGCAAGGCTCTGGAGTATCTGGAGCGGGCCGCGACGAGGACCGAGGCATCCGGTGACCCCACCGGAGCGGCCGAGCTCCGAAGACGGGCCCTGAAGGTCGCCGGGTCCCTCGGCGACGCCGGCGCCTCGGCCCGCCTGGAATCGCAGCTGAGCCCCGGAAGCCCCGACCCGTAGCCTCGGGCCGCGCGCTCACGCCTCGCTCGGGCCCAGCATCTCCCTCGGCCATGCGGAGCAAGGTACCCCGTAACTATGACACGGCTCTGCGTGCGTAGACTGGCCGAGAGCGAGCGACCGGGAGGACGTGGCCATGGGCGGCGGGACCAAGTTCGTCTACGACTTCAGCGAGGGCAACCGGGACATGAAGGATCTGCTCGGCGGCAAGGGAGCCAACCTCGCCGAGATGACGAACATGGGACTGCCCGTCCCGCCGGGCTTCACCATCTCCACCGAGGCCTGCCTCGCGTACCTCAAGAGCGGCGGGTTCCCGGCCGGCCTCATGGACGAGGCGGAGCAGCACGTCCAGGCGCTCGAGGGCGCCATGGAGAAGAAGCTGGGCGATCCGGACGACCCGTTGCTGGTGAGCGTTCGAAGCGGGGCCAAGTTCTCGATGCCGGGCATGATGGACACGGTCCTGAACCTGGGGCTGAACGACCGATCGGTTGAGGGCCTGGCCAAGCAGACCTCGAACGACCGGTTCGCCTGGGACGCCTATCGACGGTTCGTCCAGATGTTCGGCAAGATCGTCTTGGACATCCCGGGCGACCGGTTCGAGGAGAGGCTGGACGAGGCCAAGGCCTCGAAGGGCTCCGACGCCAAGGACACGGACCTCGACGCGGACGACCTCCGGAGGCTCACCGAGGAGTTCCAAGGGATCATCCGGGACGAGACCGGGGAGGACTTCCCGGAGGAACCTCGCAAGCAGCTCGAGAAGGCCATCGAGGCGGTGTTCGGCTCCTGGAACGGCAAGCGGGCCGTGGACTACCGGCGGCAGAACAAGATCAGCGACGACCTCGGGACCGCGGTGAACGTCGTGGCCATGGTGTTCGGCAACATGGGCGACGACAGCGGCACGGGCGTGGCGTTCACCCGCGACCCGTCCACCGGCGAGAAGCGGCCGTACGGCGACTACCTCCCGAACGCCCAGGGCGAGGACGTGGTGGCCGGCATCCGGAACACGCTCCGGCTGGAGGACCTGGAGGAGATCAACCCGCAGGCGTATCGCGAGCTGCGCGACGGCATGGACACCCTCGAGCGCCACTACCGCGACATGTGCGACATCGAGTTCACCATCGAGCGGGGCAAGCTGTGGTTCCTCCAGACCCGGGTGGGCAAGCGGACCTCGTTCGCCGAATGGGTCATGGCCTATGACATGGTCGAGGAGGGCCTGATCGGCCAGGACGAAGGACTGCTGCGGCTGGACGCGAACAGGCTCGAGCAGCTCCTGAAGCCCGTCATCAAGGGGGAGCTGAAAGACTCCAAACAGGCCGCGACGCATGGGCTGAACGCGTCTCCCGGAGCCGCTGTTGGGCGAGTGGTCTTCACGGCGGACGCGGCGCGGGACTGGGCCGAGAGGGGAGAGAAGGTGATCCTGGTTCGGCGTGAGACCACGCCGGACGACTACCACGGGATGGTCCGGTCGCAGGGCATCCTCACCAGCGCCGGCGGGACGAACTCCCACGCGGCGGTCGTGGCCAGGGGAGAGGGGATACCGGCGGTGTGCGGGGCTGACGCGATCCGCATCCAGCGTGGGGCGAAGGCCTTCTCGGTCGGGGGGAAGTCGGTCGAGGAGGGCGACTGGATCACCATCGATGGAACGGACGGGACGGTCTACCTGGAGCAGCTCGAATTGGAGCCCTCCATCCTCGAGAGGGCCATCAAGGGGGACCCGGAGGCCCGCAAGGAGAAGATCTGGAAGGCCTTCGAGGCCTTCATGCGGCGGGCCGACGAGGTGTGCCGGTTGCGCGTCAGGGCGAACGCCGACACCCCGGATCAGGCGGCCAACGCCCGGGCTCGGGGGGCGCAGGGGATCGGCCTGTGCCGGACCGAGCACATGTTCCTGGGCGAGGAGCGGGTGGCCGCCGTCCGCAAGATGATCTTCGCCGACACGGAGGAGGAGGAGCGCGGGGCCTACGAGGCGCTGCTGCCGCTGCAGCGGGGGGACTTCGTGGGGATATTCGAGGCGATGGACCGGCTCCCCGTGACGGTCCGCCTCCTGGACCCGCCGCTGCACGAGTTCCTGCCGAACCACGTGGATCTGGCCGTGGCGGTCGCGGTGGCCGAGGAACGAGGGGAATCGGAGGTGACGCTTCGCGACGAGAAGTTCCCCCTGGACGAGGCCCGTTCGATGCTGTCGAAGGTGGAGGAGCTGCACGAGGCGAACCCGATGCTCGGCCTGCGGGGCGTCCGCCTGGGGATCGTCAAGCCCGGGCTGTACGCGATGCAGGTCCGGGCCATCGTGGAGGCCGCGTGCGATCGGGTGGAGGCCGGAGGGCACCCCGAGGTCGAGATCATGATCCCGCTGGTCGCAACGCGAGAGGAGCTCCGGCAGATGCGCGAGGAGCTCGAGCCGGTGGCGGCCGCCGTGTTGAAGGATCGTGGCGTCGAGCTGCCGCTGCTGTGGGGGACGATGATCGAGCTGCCTCGGGCCTGCGCCGTGGCCGGGGAGATCGCCGAGGTCGCCGAGTTCTTCTCGTTCGGGACGAACGACCTCACCCAGACGGCGTTCGGGTTCTCCCGGGACGACATCGGGAAGTTCCTGGGTATGTACGAGGAACGCAAGCTGGTCCCGGCCAACCCGTTCGTGACCATCGACCGGCCAGGCGTGGGGAGCCTGATGCGGGAGGCCGTGGACTCCGGGCGCGCGTCGAACGGGTCGCTGCACATCGGGATCTGCGGGGAACATGGAGGGGACCCGGCCTCGGTGGAGTTCTGCCACGAGATCGGACTGGACTACGTGTCGTGCTCGCCGTTCCGGGTGGAGACGGCCAGGCTGGCGGCCGGCCAGGCTGCTCTGGGCAAGTCGGAGTCCACCTCGAAGTAGCCGCAGCCAGAAGGCAGTTGGCATCGGGGTACCGGTCCTGATTCCTTCTGGCCGGGCGGAATCCCCCATTTGGCGGAGGAAATCCCCCGTCCAGGCGATGCGAACAGGCGTTCGATCCCCTAACGTGTGCGGCTAGCCCGGCCACTCCCCGCCGGCATCCCTTCCCGAAGGTTCCGTCGGACCTTCCCGAGGAGGTGCCGCCATGAAGCGGTGGAAGGTAGCGGTCTTGCTGACCACGATCGGCCTGGTGTTCGGAGGGGGAACGATGCTACGAGGGGCGGTGGCCGTGCCCGCGACCGTCGCTCCGTCCTCCCAGCGGTCGGCCGACCTCGAGGCCTTCTACACGCCCCCCGTCCTGGTGAGGGCGGGTGAGAGGGTCCAGATCCCCGTCGACGTGGTGTGCGCCACGGAGGCGGGCGGGCCGTGCGCGACGACGGTGACGATGGGAGCGCGGGCCGGAGCCGGCCGGTGGGAGCAGGCCACGGCGCCCGGAGTGAAGGGGATGCGGTTCGACCTCACCGCGCCGGCCGCTCGCTCGGTGGCCACGGGCGGCGGGGGACGGGTGAGCTTCTTCCTGCGAGCTGCGGACGCGGCGGGCCGGACCGAGGCGCTGGGCTCCACCAGCAACCCGCTGGCCTTCTACGTGACCCGGGACCTGCCGGTGGTGCGCGTGCCGGCCGTGGCGTTCGGGCGGGTCCGCCGGCCCCAGACCGTGCTCTCCCTCCGGTGGGGAAGCGGCCCGGCACGGGCCGGGCTGGAGCCGGGGCTGGAGTCGGCCACCGTCGGTCCGAGCTCCTTCGACGTGGACGCCGCGGGCCGCATCTACCTGGTCGACTCGCTCCAGGACCGGATCGCAGTGTTCCGGAGCGGGAAGCTGGTGCGCCAGATCCCCGCCGTGGTCAGCGCGAGGGCGGACATCGCCGCAGGGGCGGATGGGCGGGCCTTCGTGGCCGACGGCGATCACGGGACCGTCGTGGTCCGCGGGTTCGACCGGGCCGGACGTGCGAGCGGGACCGCGTCCGTCGGCGCAGGGTTGTCCTGGCACATCCGGGCCAACGGGAACGGCGCGTCCGTGAATCTCCTGCCACTCGACGCGTGGGTCCCCGCTGGCGGAGGGGCGCCTGCGGTCGGCATGCCCACGGCCTCGGGCGCGCGGTTGATCCGGCTCGGCACCGAACGATCGGTGCG
>DASWCX010000320.1:0-8037 GCA_036395815.1 Actinomycetota bacterium
GCAACCATTGCCTGACCCCATGAAACCTTCGGCTGGACTCCTGGGCGACGGCGAATGCGCGCTCGTGACGACGGCAGCGGTACAGGATCCGGGCGGCGGCAGAATGGACGCGCGGGGACTGCGGAGCAAGCTCCAGCACCCGTTCCGCCGCATCGGCGGCCTGGGTGAGGTTTCCGATGGATATTTGCGCCCGCGCGATGGCGGCCCACAGGCTCGGATCCTCCGGGAGCGACTTCGTTGCTTCCGAATACTCCTCGACAGCCTCTTGTGCTCGATCGCAGGCTACCAATGCCCCCCCTAGGTAGAGCCTCACCCTTCCGATTCCAGGCCACCTCTCGGCCAGCGCCCTGAGCCCGCACAGCCGCCGCTCGCCCTTGGTGAGAAAGAACAGCAACGGAGCCCTGGCCAACGGAGAGTCCGGATCCTGCTGGACCGCGCGAGCGAATGCTTCGACTGCCAACGGTAGATCGCCTTGGCTGCGGAAGTCTTCACCCTTCGCGCAGTCGAGCCACCCCGGGGCTCCCTCTTGGGTCGAACTACGGTCGAGGGCCTGCTGTCTGGACTCGGGGGGCATCCGCATGAACTCTGCCACTCGGAGGTCCGCCTGCACGTAGTCCTCTTCATCAGACATCTGTGCGGGACCTCATGCTTCGTCTCGGTCCCCGGCTCAGACGGGCGTCGGGACGCGTTCCTCCGGCTCGGGTTCGGCCTCCAGCGAGACCTTCGGCAGGAGGCGGTCCAACCACCCGGGAAGCCACCAGTTCCACTTGCCCATGAGCCGCATGGTGGCCGGCACCATCACCACGCGGATGATCGTGGCGTCCAGCAGCACGGCCGCGGCCAGCCCGAAGCCCAGCTCCTTGATCGGGAGCATCCGGGCGAAGGCGAACGCGCCGAACACCGTCACCATGATCGCCGCCGCGCTGGTGATGATCCGCGCGGTGTGCTCCAGCCCCCAACCGACCGCCTCGGTGTTGTCGCCCGTTCGCTGGTATTCCTCCCGGATCCGAGCCAGCAGGAACACCTCGTAGTCCATCGACAGGCCGAACAGGATGCAGAACAGGAACAGCGGCAGGAACGTGTCGATGTGCCCGGCCGCGTCGAACGACAGCAGCCCGGTGAAGTGGCCGTCCTGGAACACGAACACCATCAGCCCGTAGGCCGCCAGCACCGAGGCCGTGTTCATCAGGATGGCCTTCAACGGCAACAGCAGGGAACGGAGGAACACCAGCAGCACCAGGAACGACAGCAGCAGGACCAACCCCACCACCGGGATCAGCTTGCTCGACATCTGGTGGTCGATGTCCACGTTCAGACCCGGATCCCCGCCCACGTCCGCGGTCACCCCGGCGGGAAGGAGCGTCGGCAGCTCGGCCCGGACCCGCCCGACGTACCGGTCGGACTGGTCGGACTGCGCGCCGTGCTTCGTGATCACCGAGATCAGCGTCTTCGTTCCGTTCGCCGCCAGGAGTGACCCGACGAAGGGCTGGGCCTGCGGCGACTGAAGCGCCGCCTGCGCCTGCTCGACCGGGGCGCCGGGGACCAGGGAGGCCAGCGAGTCCACCCGGGCGACCTCGGGGTCCTTCGCCAGCTCGCCGGTCAGCCGGTACAGGTCGGCGAACCCGGCCGTGGTCACGCCGCGAGGATCTGTCAAGAGGATCTGCACCGGGGCCACCTGGCCCTCGCCGAACGCCTTGGCCGCGATCTCGGAGGCGATCCGGGGTCCGGAATCGCGGGGCAGGATCGACGGTCCCGAGGATCCCAGCTTCAAGTGCAGCGCGGGGAAGGCCAGCGCGCCCACGATGATGAGGCACGCGATCAGGAACGCCCATGGCCGCCGCATCACCAGGATGGCCCACCGGTGCCAGATGCGGCTCTCCTCGGACCGCCGCTTCCGGATTGACAGCGAATCGATCTTCGGACCGACGAACCCGAGCAGGGCGGGCAGGAGCGTCAGCGCCGCCGCGCCGGCGAAGAACACCGCGATCATTGCGGAGAACCCCATGGAACGGAACGCCGCCAGGTTCACCAGCTGGGTGCCCGACAGGGCGACCACCACCGTGAGGGCCGAGACGAACACGGCCTTTCCGCTGGTGGCGATGGCCTCGCCCACGGCCTCGGGGACGGGCATCCCCTTTCGGAATCCCTCGCGATAGCGGTTGAGGATGAACAGCGAGTAGTCGATCCCCACCCCGATCCCGATCATCGACGCGACGTTCTGGGCGAAGATGCTCACCGTGGTCTGCGCGGCGATCAGCGAGATCACGCCGAAGGAGATCGCCAGGCTCAGCAGGGCCAGGGCCAGCGGCATCCCCGCCGCCACCAACGAGCCGAACGCCAGGACCAGGATCAGCAGGCTGATCGGCAGGGCCACCTTCTCGGCCCGCTCCAGGTCGTGCGTCGTGTTCTCCGAAAACACGTGGTAGAAGGGCGGCGATCCGGTGAGCAGGGCAGTGACCGGCCGGCCCTTCGACGCGGCGGCCACGGCGGCGTCGAGATCGGCCGCGTGTCGCAGAGCTTCGTTCTGGTCGTCGGACAACCCGATGGTGGCCGTCAGGGTGTGCTTGTCAGAGGAGATCGAACGCTGGGGCGAGAGGTAGGCGTCCGACACCGCGGCCACGCCCGGCGCTCGCAGGAGGGCGCTCCGGATGGCCCCGAAGGCCTCCTTCATCTGCGGATCGTCGGCGGTGAGGGAGTCGGAGTGGACGACCAGCAGGTCGGTCAAGTCGAACTGCCCCTTGAACTCGTTGTCGATGGCCCGCTTGACCTGGTCCGATTGCGAACCCGGGACCTCGAACCCGCCCTGGGACAGACGGTCGGTAAGCTTTCCGAGGAAGGGGCCCATCGCCACGAACGCCACCAGCCAGACTGCGATCACGATCCATCGCCGGCGAACGGCGAAGGTGCCCATCCGGTAGAACAGCGACCTGGTGTGCCGGCTGCCCCGGCTCGACGGCCCGTGCCCGTCACCCATCTGTCCGCTCATCTCGCCCCCCACGTTGGACTCACCCGTTGCCGCGCCATGGAGGTCGCGGCATTTCGAACCCGAGAGAAGCCTATCGCTGTTGTGCGATTGGGCGTAGCGGGAAGCGGGAGCGGTCAGGCCGGCTCGGCGGGCGGAACCGGCGGCCCGAGCTCGACGGTGGGGGGAGCAGCCGGGGGTGGAGGCGTGGGCTCGGGTTCGAAGGCCGGCACGGGCCGCCCGGACACCGTGATCAGGTCCATGGCACCGGCGACCACGGCAAGGACCCCGCCGGCCAGCGCGACCCACAGGCCGGGCCCCTTCGACACCGAGAGGCCACCCTGGAGGAGCTGAGCGATCCGGCCGCCGACCCCCCCTGCGTTGGCGCCGGGCACGTTTGGAACCTGGACGGAGGTGGAGAGGTTGGCGATGGCGACGGCCCCGACCACCATGCCGGAGAAAAGGGCCGCCACCGCGGCGTGCATCCGGAGCGCGATCGGGTGGGCCACCCAGGCCACCATGTCCAACGCCAGAAGCGCCACCCCGAGCCCGAGCACCACCCTTCCGTCGGGAAGCCTGAAGCCGGAGGCGGACTGGCCGAAAGCGAACCTCCGGAGCTCGAGCGAGACCTTCGTCCACTGCAGGATCGCCCCCACCACCATCGCCGCCCCGGCCACCGCCCCCAGCAGCAGGGACACCGACCCGGCGCCAGGGGGGCGGGCGGCGACCCGCGATCTCGGTGGTGGGTTCGGGTCCATGTCGTCCTCCCGAGGGTCTCAGCTGAGGGACAACCGGCCGATCATCCCCGCGTCGGCCTCACAGAACCAGATGTTGCCGTCGGGCCCTGCGGTGATGCCGATCGGCCGGCGGTCCGCCGCGAGCGCTATGTAGTGCACGGTCGTTCCGTCGGGCGTGGTGGCGCCGATGTGCGCGGAGTCGTTCTCGGTGAACCACACGTTCCCATCCGGTCCGGAGGCCAGCCCCGCGACGCCCGTGCTGCTCCCCGGCACCCTCACCTTGTGGAGCCCGCCCGGGCTGATCTTCCCGAGCCTCGTGCTGATGATGTCGCTGACCCACACGTTCCCGTCGGGCCCCTGCCTGGCCGCGTACAGGAGCGCCGTGGGATCGGGGTACGGGAACACCCGGGTGATTCCGTCCGTCGTCATGCGCACGACGGCCGGGCCCTGCTCCTCGGTGAACCAAAGGTTCCCGTCGAACCCCACGGTGATCTGGGTGGGGAAGCAGCACGTTCCCGTGGCGTACTCGGTGAGCCCCCCGTCCGTGGTGATCCTCCCGATGAGGTTTGCGTCTTCCTCGGTAAACCACAGCGCGCCGTCGGGGCCAGCCACGATGTCCCACGGCTGGGAGAACGCGGAGACGAAGTACTCAGTGAGATGCCCGTCGGTGGTCAGCTTGCCGACGCGGGTGGTTCCGTCGGGCGCCGGATCCTTTTCGGTGAACCAGATATTGCCGTCGGGGCCCACCGTGATCCCGTAGGGCGCGCTGTCCTTCCGGATCTTGTATTCGGCGATGTGCCCGTCGGGCGTGATCTTGCCGACGGTGCCCGCCCCGGATTCGGTGAACCACAGGTTCCCGTCCGGGCCGGCCACGATCTGGTACGGGCGGCTCCCCGGCGAGGGGACGGTGAACTCGGTCACCCGGCTTCGGGGAGCGGCCCCAGCGGTGCTGCCCGGGATCGACGTCACCGCTGCGACGGCGAGGGCCGCGGCAAACACTTTCCGAAGATGCTTCATGAGCTGCTCCCTCCAGGCGGTCCGACGACGAACCATACCCCAGGACCGGCCCGTCGACAGGTCGATCGGAGCGGGGCCGCCTCCGGATCCTCGTTCGCCTCACTTGACGACGAAGGTGCCGTGCATCTGGGGCGGGTGCACGTCGCACTGGAAGTAATAGGTGCCGGGCGGCAGGGCCCCGACCTTGTAGTCGGTGGTTGCCACCCCCGTCACGAACTGGCCGGTGAACAGGCTCTGCGCCCCCGGGTTGCTCGCCGGGTCGCTGGCCAGGATGTGGACGTTGTGCAGTGTCCCAGCGTCCTGGTTGTCGAAGGCCAGGGTGAACGTCGTCTGGGCCGGCGCCGCCAGGCAGGTCTTGTCGAAGGCGATCCCCTTCGCCGTGAGCTCCAGGTTCGTCCCGCTCGGCGAGCACCCACCGCCCGGAGCCGGCGGGGAGCCCGTCGAGGGCACGGAGGGCGCGGGGATCGACGGTACGGTGGGGATCGAGGGGCCGGCCGCGGCCGTCTGGGTCGTGGGGCGGAATACGGCCCACACGGTCACCGCGACCAGGGCGATGGCCAGCACCGATGCCACGCCCACCACGACGGAGGGCCGGCGGGGCAGCGACCACAGCACGACCAGGACAGCCACGACGGCCGGGATCCCGGCCACCACGGCGATGATCACCACGTTCGACGACACGATCGCCAGCACGGCCCCTCAGCATAGTGAAGAATCGGCCGGAACAGAGACGCCCCCGCCGGACGGCTTCAGCAGGCGTACGCGCGGATGCGGTAGTGCCGCCGGCAGAACTGGACGTGCAGGTGGTCGTCGTGGCCGGGCCACCAACGGGTGAGGCCGGCCCGAACGAGCGCGGGATCGTTGAACAGGATCTGCTTCACCATGCCGTGCGCCCCGCGCCGGATGGCCCTGATCATGGCCCGGGTGGCCGGTCGGTCGTAGCTCCTGCGGTACCAAGCGGTCCCCTTCCGGCACTGCCTGCCGTCGCGGCGGGCAGGACGGATGTCAGCGTCCATCCCGATCCGGTGGCTGTGATGCGGCCAGAAGGACCCGCCGCCCCAGCGGCTCACGTCGCCGACGGCCAGCCTTCCGTCGCGAGGCCCGGCGAACATCGCGGCCGCCCGCTCGATCGCCGCGACGGTGGGCTGGGTGCCCCACTGGTTCGAGCGTGGGCTATAGGCGCAGAGGTCCGGTCCCGTTCGCACCGGGGTCGACACGTGGGGCCGGCGGTGGCTCCGGTGATGGACCCGCCGGTGGACGTGCTTCCGGCGGTGCCTGTTCGAATGGTGGTGGCCCCGGCCCTTGTGACGATGGGCTTTTCGATGATGCACCTGGCGATGGCGCCCGCGACCGTGACGATGGCGCCGGTGGGCGCGGTGCCGAGCACGATGATGACTCCGCGTCCGCTCCTTCACCCGCCGCGGCGCGCGGATGGCGGACGGGTCGGCCCGGCCCAAACGGGTGGACGCGCCGACACCGACACTGGCGAACGTGCGCACCTCGCCGACCGAGACGGCCCTGCCGTAGCCTGCCGGCCGTGAACCGCTGTGATGCGTGTGGGCCGGCCTCCCCGACCGAACTCCCACCGCGGGATCCGGCTCCATGGCACTGGCGACCACTGCGAGCATCGAGATCGCAACGGCCACAATCAACGGCAAGGCAAGCAGTCTGATCCGGCCTTCGGCGCCGTTCTCGCGCAACACGAACCCCCCCTCGAGATCGTGTCGTTTTCGACTTCGTAACGATGAAACGGCCTCGCGGGACAGACCCCCGCGGAGACCGGCGCTGCACTGTATCAGCGATGCCCCCGGGCTCCAAGCAAACGAAGGAGGGACCGTGGACGAACGGGAGAAGGAGATCGCCGAGCTGTTGCACGATGCCGGAGAGACCCACCACGTCGTGTTCGCCATCACCGAGGGTGCCGACGACGACTGGGCGTCGTGGTACTCGGAGTGGCTGACGAACCTGTCGAAGCTGCCGGAGCTGCTGGGCACCAAGCCCGTCCGGAGCGAGCTGACCTACATGCTCGTTCGGCTGGACAAGGAGTACACGGAGCGCGCCCCCTCCGAGCGGTGGGAGGACTACTACGCCCGGGCGCTGGTGGAGAACTTCACGACGAGCTGACGGGCTCCTCTTCCTCTTCGTCCGTCTCCGGCTCAGCCTGTTCCGCCGACAAAGCATCGGCTCCGTCCGGACGCGTTCGAGGCCCTCGACCCCACCCCGCCCCGGCGATGATCGTGGCCAGGCCGACCGCGATCAACGCGAACGGCCACAGCCGGTCGAATCGATGGTCGAACACGTCGGCTCCACCGATCACGAACGCCGCTCCCGTGACCGCGAAGATCAGCCCGAACGCGAACGACAGAGGATCGAACGCGTGCCGCCTCATCCCTTCACCCCCGATCCCGGTGCCCGGTACACGTCGATCGCCCCCAGCCCCGTCCGAAGGTCGAGCACGATGCTTCCCAACCCCGATGGTCCGAACGTTCGATCCACCGAGACCCGGATCCCCGCGTAGGTCACGCCGAGGAGCGTGATCTGTCCCGCCCCGGCCCGGGCGTGCACCACGAGCTGGACCCCGGAGGGCGCGAACACCTCGATGTGCCCCGCGCCCACGGTGGCGGTCACGTCGACCGGCTGGGCCTGTACCGCAAGCTGGCGCAGGTCGATCTGGATCTCCCCGGCGGATAGGCGGTACGCCGTCGGGACGTCAGCGGTGGCCTGCGGGCGGAAGAACCGCTGGCCGAATCCTCCCCGCAGCGGGACGTCCACCAGGCTCGCCACCAGGACCGCGGGGATGAGCAGGACCCCCGGGATGATCAGCCACCGGGCCCGCCCCCACCACGCGCCCACGAGCAGCCCCAACCCCAGCACGCCGAGGGCCAGCGCCACGTACTGGCCGGGCGCGACGTTCACCGTGCCAGCCGAGTCCAGGAGGGCAGCCACCCCCAGCCCGATGATCAGGGCCCCCACCGTGATCCATCCCAGCGCGGACCTCTGGCGGCGCTGGCGCGGCGGGGAAGGGGCCGTGCCGACGATCGCTCCACCCGGCGGAGGGAGCGGTGCCCCGCCGTAGGCCGAACCCGCGGGGGGCGGCAGCATGGGACCGCCGGCGGTTCCGGGGAGCGACGTCTGGGACGGCAGGTCGGCCGGCGGGAGCCGGGAGCCCTCCGGTCCCTCGGCCTGACGAAACAGCAGGACGCCGAGCGCGATGAGCACGACCCCCCAGAAGATGGCGGGATGCCAGAAGCCGATCCCGTTGGCCACCGCGAGCCCCCCGATGACCAGCAGCACGATCCCGACCCAGGTGGGGCTGGCCTT
>DASWCX010000321.1:0-4829 GCA_036395815.1 Actinomycetota bacterium
TAATGGCCGTACATGAAGGGAACGGAGGCGCCCACCCCGATCAGGTAACTGCCCAATCCCCTACCGTTCAGCCCCTCAGCGCGCGAGAAGCCCTCGGGCCGCTGGCGGCGGAACACGTAGACGTCGACCAGCACCACGGCCAACCACGGCGTGATCCAGTAGTCCAGGAACAGCAGGAAATCCTGGTACCGCAGCAGGAAGTCCTTGTGGCCTAGGACGGCCAGCGCGAACCCCACCACTCCACCCGCCATGGCCAGCGCCCACCGTGGAGCCTTGAGGTCGAGCACACGGGCCGACATGGTGTTCGAGTACAGGTTCAGCGCGTTGGCCGCGCACGCGCCGAGGACCACCCCCACGACGGCCCACGCCCCGAAGCCTCCCTTGACCTGGTCCAGGGCGGCGATGGAGTTCGCCTCGGCCTTGCCCAACGCGAGGATGGCCACCACCGCGCCGAGCACCTCGAGCCAGAACGAGGCGATCCCGGAGCCGAGGAACGTGAGAACGGCGGCCCGGGATAGCGACGACCTCTCAGGCAGATAGCGTGAGTAGACCGAGGCGTACGGTGACCAGGACATGACGTAGGAGAAGGAGGCCGCCAGCACGATGGCCGCCGAGGAGACCGCGTGGCTGGCCGGCCGGTAGGCGGTCACCGTTCCCCAGTGCGAAGCGGCCACTCCGGTGGCGACCGCGAGCAGGACGCCCAGCACCACCGCCATCGACCACTCGAACACGTGGATCAGGTTGTGCCCGTACACGGCGATCAGGGGTTGCGCCAGCACCAGGATGCCCGCGGCGGCGGCGAACGGGAGCGACCGCCAGATGATCTGGAGGGCGAACGCCCCCAGGATGGTGTTGACGGTGAACCATCCGACCGTGCTGACCCAGTTCAGCGCGGCCGGCAGATAGCCACCGACCCGGCCGAAGCTTCGCCTCCCCACGAACATCTGCGGGTAGCCGGCGCGGATGCCCATCGCTGCGCACGCCCCGGCCAGGGCGGCCCCCAGCAGGTTCCCGAGGGCCAGCATCACCACCGTGGTGCCCAGCGGAAGCCCGAGCGCGGTGATGGGCAGGAATCCCAACGCGTAATCCGCGATGGTCAGGTTGGCCGCGAACCACAGCAGGAACAGGTGCCCGGTGCGCCCGTGGCGTTCCCACCGCGGGATGTGCTCGATGGAGTACGGCTCGATGGCCGCAACGTGGGTACCGTATGCCGGTTCCCGAGTCTCGGTTCGCATCCGGACCCTATGTTGCCCCGACTCGCGGCCGCCCGAACCTCAGAACTCGAGCGTGCAGTTCTCGCAGGTGAAGGCGACGCCGGTCATCCGCTTGCTGTGGCCGCCGCAGCGGGGACATCGCCGGCACGTCCCGCCGAAGGCGCAGTCGATCGGGTCGGTGGTCTCCCCAGGCTGATCCCACGTCGTGGCGCCCTCCAGCGGGCGAGGGATCTGGAGCGACAGCAGATGCAGCGGATCGTCGTGGGTCACGAAGCCGTGCGGGTGCGCGGCCCCCCGCCCGACCACCACTCCGGGCGACAGCATGACCGGGTTGCCTCCGAACAGAGCCTCACCCGATCCCTTGACCACCACGACCCATTCCTCGGAATCGGGATGGGTGTGGGCGAAGGCGAACTGGCCGGGCCCGAACCCCTGAAGCGAGAGGTAGAACCCCTGGCCCTGGGTGATGGGGACCCGGCGGAAGCCCGAAGGGCAGGTGGCGATGAGGTCGTCGGGGAAGCATCGGAAGATCCCCAGGTTGTCCAGGACCTCCGCGAGATCGCCGATCGTCCGCTCCACGACGGCCGAATCTTAGCCCGGCCCCAGGCTCCGGTACAGATCGAGCGTCCGTTCGGCCACCGAGCGCCAGCTGAAGCGCTCGATGGCCCGCCGCCGGCCCGCCTCTCCGAACCGACGGGCCGCGCCTGGGTCCCGCAGCAGCGCGTTGATCCGATCGGCGAAACCCCGCGCGAACCCCTCGGGATCCTTCGGGTTCCGGGTCAGGGGGTCCTCGGGCTCGAACGGGACCAGCAGGCCCGTGACTCCGTCCTCCACGACCTCGGGGATGCCTCCCGTCGCCGTTGCCACCACCGCTGCCCCGCAGGCCATGGCCTCCAGGTTGACGATCCCCAGCGGTTCGTAGATCGATGGACACACGAACACCGAGGCGTGGCTCAGGAGCTGGATGACCTCGCGTTTCTCGAGCATCCGGTCGATCCAGACGAGGCCGGGCCGGAGCCGCCGCACCTCCTCCACCCCGCCCCGGATCTCCGCTGCGATCTCGGGCGTGTCGGGCGCTCCGGCGCACAGGATCAGTTGGGCATCCGGGTCGAGCATCGGCGCCGCGCGCAGCAGGTGGACGATCCCCTTCTGCCTGGTGATCCTGCCGACGAACACGACCGAGGGAGCGGCGGGATCCACGCCGTACCGCTCGATGACGCCGGTGGAGGGATCGGGCCCGTATTCGTCGGGGTCGATGCCGTTGTGGATCACCACGACCCGGTCAGGATCGACTGCCGGGTACGCGGCCAGCACATCACGGCGCATCTCTCCGGACACGGCGACCACCGCATCCGCCGATTCGACGGCCGTCCGTTCGCAGAACGACGACAGCGCGTAGCCGCCGGGGCCGAGCTGCTCGGCCTTCCACGGGCGGAGCGGCTCGAGGCTGTGGGTGGTCATCACGTGCGGGATGCCGTACAGGAGCTTCGCCAGATGCCCGGCGAAGTTCGTGTACCACGTGTGGCTGTGCACCACATCGGCGCCCTCCATCCCGGCGGCCATGGCGAGGTCCGTCGACATCGTGCGGAGCGAGCCCGCATACGGGAGGGGGCCGGCCAGTCGGTCCCAGGACGGATAGCTCTCGACCGTGGGGGTCCGTCGGCCTGGCTCCTCGAGTCCGCCCGGAATCTCGGGGAGCGGCTCTCCCTCGAACCGCCGGACCTCGACGTCGACCAGCCGGGACAGCTCGGCCGACAGGTATTCGACGTGAACCCCCGCCCCGCCATACACATGCGGCGGGTACTCGCGGGACAGGATGACGACTTTCGATGGCCACGTTGACACCGCGGGGGATTCTTCGCCTCATGGGGGATGGGCGCAACCCTCCGAACGGCCTCCCCCACCAGGCCCGAAAGCGCTAAACCGAACGCCTCCTCCCGCCGATGCTCGTTGGAGGAAAGATCGATCGGAGAGAGACATGGCCGACAAGTTGGACCCGTTCGTGCCCTCGGACGATCTCGCCGGGGAGTGGGAGTCGAAGAACGGACCGGCCGAGGCGGGAGCCTCGAGCCCGAGCGAGCCGGTGGAGGTGCGCACGATGGATCAGACCCAGACCGAGTCCCTGCCCTCGTTCCTGCGTGACGAGGTCGCCCCGCTCCTCGCCGCCGCCGAGCAGGCCGCCGCGCAGATCATCGAGCGGGCCAAGGTCGAGGCGCGCGAGCAGAGCGCCGAGTTCGAACAGATCCGGCGCCGCGAAGAGGCTCGGGCCGCCGAGATGGTCGCGTGGCTGGACCAGATGGAGCCGTCGCTCAAGGCCCTGCAGGCCAAGGTGGACGACATCCACTCGAAGATCGATCAGGTTCCGGAGCTGGTCCGAAAGGCGCTCGACCCGGTGGCCGAGGCGATCTCCTCGCTCAACCCCACGCTGGCGGAGATCGGCGGGGCCGCACGACCGGTTCTCGACGCCGACCCGACGCCGGCCGGATCCGCGACCTAGAGCTCAAGCTCACAGGGACGGAGCCAACCCCTCAGCATCTTCGCGTCCTGCGGGCGCGGCTTCCTCAGGCACCCTCTCAGAGTGATCCGCTGAGCTCCCGCAACAGCTCGAGGGCATCGCTGCAGTCGGCGCAGATCATCTGTTCGGACGGCTCGCCGCACCGGGAACAGGGCACGAGCTTCTTCTTCGTCGCGGGCTTCGCGGCGGGCTTGGCGACCGAACTCGGTTTCGTGGCGGGAACGGCCGGCGCGCGAGATGCCGATGGAGATGCGGCCGGTTTGGCAGGTGCGGGAGGAGCCGAGGCGGCGACCGGCTTGGCCGCGGCGGAAGCCTGCGCCCTCGGCCCGGAAGCCCGGATCTCCGAAGACCTGGGAGGCGAGGTCGGCGCCGCCGGACCCCGTCGCGGCTCGCCCGAGGAGGCGGCCGGCTTGGTGGCCGGCGCCGGCTGGGTCTTCGGGGTCGAAGTCGGCACCTTCGCCACGGGCTTCGCGGGAACGGCCTGACGCGCCGGGGGCGCCGGAGTTCTCACCGCAGCCGCTGGAGGCGCCATGGGCTTTGAGCTCGCGGGGGCGGCCATGGGCCCCCTCTTCGGCTCGGGCGGGACCTCGCGCGGCTTCTCGGCAGCGGTCCTCTGCTGACTCGAGGCGGCTGGTTTCCCCTCCGCGGCCTTCGGCTGCGGTGTCTTTGGCGGTTCCGCCGCTGGGCGAGCGACGGGCTTCGCGGCGGCGTCCTTGTCCCGTCGCCGCCCGAACCGAGAACGACTCGGTCTGGCTTCTTCGCTCCGCCATACCTCCGGGGCGACCGGAGCCTGCTTCGCCGGTTCGGGCTTGGCGGGCGCGCTCGGCTTCGTGACCGGTGGCGATCCGGCCGTCGGGGCGGGTTTCGTGGGTGCCTCCTGCGAGGGCTGCTTCTTGGGAGGAACCGGCGCTGAGGCCTTGGGCTCCTGTCGAACGGGCTCCTGGCGAGGAGTGGCCGCCGCCCGCGGTGGATCTGCGGCTGCGTGGCGGTGCGGAATCAGCTTCTTGGCCAGCCTCATCGGCCCCTTCGAGCGCGACTGCGCGGGTCGAGCTTCCTCCGCGCGAGCGGCGATCGGGGCGGCCTTCGGAGGTTCGACCTTT
>DASWCX010000322.1:0-3769 GCA_036395815.1 Actinomycetota bacterium
TGTGGCCCGGTCCGGTGGTCCCCGACCCCGCCCGGGGCCGAACGCTGGTCTTCTACGCCGAGATCTGGAGGGTGGCCGGGCAACCCGGCTTTCGGGTGTTGGGCGAAGGGGTGGCCGTGGGCTCGCTGCCCGGCGGACTGGTCCGCCCCATCGTCCGTCCCGGGGCCCGCAACCCCACGCTCCTGTTCCCCGCATACCAGCCCCCGTTCGGGGTGGCGGCCACCGTGTCGGGCGACTTCCTGTACACGTACGGCTGCTACACGGACTTCCTGTCGAAACCGTGTGACGTGGCCAGGGTGCCGCTGGCCGACGCGCTCGACCTCGGAGCCTGGCGGTACCTGACGGCCGCCGGCACGTGGAGCGCCAACCTGGCCGACGCCGTTCCGGCGTTCGACGGCGGGCCCATCATGTCGGTGGCCTGGAACGGATACCTGAACTCCTACCTCGCCGTGTACAGCAAGATCTTCGACGACCGGGTGGCCTTCCGGACGGCGCCCTCGCCGGAGGGACCGTGGTCCGGCGAGGGCATCGCGTTCACCGGCAAGCCGGGCACGAGCGGGTCGTTCGACTACAGCGGGCTGGCCCACGCCGAATACCAGCAGGACGGCGGCAGGCTCGAATACGTCACCTACGCTCGCACGGTGGCTCCCTTCGAGTTGGAGATGCGCCTGGTCCAGCTGGACTTCGGGGCGGCCGGCTGAGCGCTACGCCCGGCCGGACTCGGGGCGCAGGAGCGGGAACAGGATGGCCTCCCGGATGGTGGCCACGTCGGCCAGGATCATCGTCATCCGGTCGACACCGAACCCGAGCCCGCCGGCGGGCGGCATCCCGTGCTCGAGCGCCCTGATGAAGTCCTCGTCGAGCGGATGGGCCTCCTCGTCGCCGGTCCGCCGGGCGGACTGCTGCGCCTCGAACCGGGCTCGCTGCTCGTCCGGGTCGGTCAGCTCCGAGTACGCCGGTCCGATCTCCATCCTGGCGATGACGAGGTCGAAGTGCTCGGTGACCCCGGGCGTCGACCGGTGGGGCCGGGCCAGCGGCGACACCTCGCGGGGGAAGTCCTTCACGAACGTTGGGTCCCATAGGGTCGGTTCGACCAGCTTCTCGTACAGCTCTAGCACGATCTTCCCCGGTCCCCACCCAGGATCGACGTGGACGCCGGCGCCATCCGCCAGCGCGGCGAGGTCGGGCCGGTCCAGCGAAACCTCCTGTCCGACCGCCTCCGACACGAGGTCCAGGACCGTGACCCGCCGCCAGGGCTTCGACAGGTCGAGCTCGCGGCCCTGGTAGTCGAAGACGAGCGAACCGCGGACGGACTCCGCTGCCGCCTTCACCAGGGCCTCGTCGAGATCGATCATGTCCTCGTACGTCCCGTAGGCCTGGTACGCCTCGAGCATCGTGAACTCGGGGTTGTGCTCCCAGTCGATCCCCTCGTTCCGGAAGTTGCGCCCGATCTCGAACACCCGCTCCAGGCCGGCCACCAGCAGGCGCTTCAGGTACAGCTCGGGGGCGATCCGCAGGTAGAGATCGGCGTCGAGGGCGTTGTGGTGGGTCAGGAAGGGCCGGGCCAGCGCGCCGCCGTGCGTGGACTGCAGCACGGGCGTCTCGACCTCGGCGAAACCGCGATCGGCCAGGACCCCCCGCAGCGCGGCCAGCGCCTTCGCCCTGGCCCAGATGACGTTCCTTGCCTCGTGGCTCGTGGCGAACTCGAGGTAGCGCTGGCGAAACCGGGCCTCGGGGTCCCGGAGGCCGTGCCACTTCTCGGGCAGCGGGCGAAGGGCCTTGGTCAGGAGCTCGAGCTCGTCGGCCTTCACCGAGAGCTCGCCCTTCCTCGTCTTCACCACCTCGCCCCGGGCTCCCACGATGTCGCCCAGGTCCAGGTCATCGATCAGCGAGAACACGTCCCCGAGGGCGTCCTGGGACAGGAACAGCTGGAGGTCGCCGGTCCGGTCCCGGATGGTGGCGAAGCTCAGCTTCCCGTGCCGCCTGAGCAGCACGATCCGGCCCGCCACGCCCACCCGCTCCCCGGTCGAGGCTCCGGGTTCGATGCCGTGGAACTCCCTCCGGATCTGGTCGAGGGAGGTGTCGGGATCGAACCGGAGGGCGAAGGGCTCGATGCCCCGGGCGCGCAGTCGCTCCAGCTTGTCCCTCCGTGCCGCCAGGACCTCCGCCAGCCGGCCCCCGCCCTGTTCGTCCCCCTCCGGTTGGCCCGGCGACGCCGCGCCCTCGTCACTCATCCCGCGCGGCGTTGCGCTCGAAGATCAACCGCAGGCCCTCCAGCGTCAGCCACGGCTCGTGGTGCTGGACCGAGACGCATTCGGCGAGGATCAGGTCGGCCAGCCCGCCGGTGGCAACCACCGACGAGTGGCCCAGCTCCTTGACGATCCGCTCGACCATGCCGTCGACCATGGACGCGGTCCCCAGGACCAGCCCCGCCTGGACGCTCTCGACGGTGCTCCGGGCGATCACCGTCCGCGGGGGGAGGATCTCCACCATCGGGAGCCGGGCGGCCGCCTCGAACAGCGCCAGGGCCGAGATCCTCAGCCCCGGGAAGATGACGCCGCCGAGGTAGTCGCCCTCGGCCGAGACGATGTCGAACGTGGTGGCCGTGCCGAAGTCCACCACGATTGCCGGGCCACCGAACTTCGCGTACGCGGCCACGGCGTTGGCGATCCGGTCGGCCCCCACGTCCTTCGGGTTGTCGTACAGGATCGAGATCCCCGTCTTCGTCCCCGGTTCCACGACCACCGGCTGGAAGTGGAAGTACCGCCGGACCATGGTGCGCAGCGCCTGGGTCTGGTCCGGCACCACGCTGGCGATGGACACCCCGGTGATCTGCCGGGTGAACGACAGGCCCTGCTGCTCGAGGAAGCCTCCCAGGAGGAGCGCCAGCTCGTCGGGGGTCCTGTTCGCCACGGTCGAATAGCGCCAGTGCCAGTTGAGCTCCTCTCCCTGGAACACGCCGACCACGGTCTCGGTGTTGCCCACGTCGATCGCCAGGAGCATTCAGGCCTCCTCCTCGGTTGCCGGCATATTCTCCATGGTGGCGGGCAGGAGCAGGTTGTCGATGAGGCGGGCCGGTCCGATCCGGGCCGCCACCACCGCGCGAGCAGGGCCGTCGATCCGCTCCGTCTCCTCCCAGGTCCGGTCGTCCACCACCGCCACGTATTCCAGCCTGGCCAGCGGCTCGGCCCCGATCCGCTTCGCCATCTCCGCCTTCAGCACGTTCGGGTCACGCTCGCCCCGCCGTGCCAGCGTGGCGGCCGCCGACAGCGCGTCGAACAGGGCGGGCGCGGCTCGCCGTTCGTCGAGGCTCAGATATGCGTTCCTCGACGATAGGGCCAGTCCGTCGATCTCCCTGACCGTCGGCACCGGGACCACGGTCACCGGCGCGCTCAGATCGGCCACCATCCGCCGGACCATCGCCAGCTGCTGGGCGTCCTTCTCCCCGAAGTAGGCCCGGCAGGGCCCGACCATGTTGAACAGCTTGGCCACCACCGTCAGCACGCCCCGGAAGTGCCCCGGCCGCGACGTGCCCTCCAGCCGCTCGCCGAGCGGACCCGGATCGATGGTGACCTGGGGCCTCCCCTCCGGGTACATCTCGGACTCGTCGGGGGTGAACAGGAGGTCGCAGCCGAGCGAGGCCGCGACGGCCTCGTCCCGGGTCCTGGGCCGGGGGTAGGCGGCCAGGTCCTCGCCCGCCCCGAACTGGAGCGGGTTCACGAAGATCGAGGCCGCCAGGAACGAGCACTCCCGCCGGGCTGTCGTCAGG
>DASWCX010000323.1:0-18159 GCA_036395815.1 Actinomycetota bacterium
GCGGTACGAGCCGCCCGCTTGCCCGACCAGCGGGTACGCGAGGGGCAGCCGGTCGGTGCCCCCCACGGCCCAGGACCCCTTCCCCGCCTGTGCCGCCTGCGCGAACAGGCCGACCCCCAGGACGGCGGCCATCGCGGCGGCGCCCACTTGGCGGTGTCCGAATGCCACGCGCGCCACGCCGGAGATGAGCGAGGCCAAGCCCAACCCGACGAGAACGGAGAACCCGAACGCCGCCACCCCGACGTAGGCGACCGGGTTCGAGAGGACCGCGGGCAGATAGCCGGCACCGGCCAGCCAGGCCAGGTACAGGGCCGATATCGCCGAGAGCACCGCCCACATCGCCGTCCCGGCGGCATGGCGGGGGACGAACAGCAGGCCCATCAGGGCCGCAGCGGGCAGAAAGGCCGCCACGACCCAGCCCCCCGGACCGGGGCCGGGCGAGAGACGGGCCACCGCCCCGAACGAGCGCTGGCCGACCAGCTCGCCCAGGAGCCCGCCGTGGGAGGCCAGCGCCCCCAGGGTGACAGGAAGAGCAAGGAGCGCGGCCAGCGCGAACGCTCCGACCGAGAGCGACAGCCCACGGACCCGTCGCGGCCTCGGGCCGAGGAGGGCGGCCCAGACGAACGCGAGAATGGCGGCCAGCCATGCCCCCGGATAGAAGGACACCAGCACCGCCAGCCCGAGCCCCGTCCCCACCGTCCATCGAAGCGGCCTCGTCGCCGAGCCGGGGGAGAACGCTTCGATCAGCTTGGGAGCCAGCCACGGGAGGCCGGCCAGGAACACCAGGGCCGGGATCCTGCCCTCGGAGACCGCCCAGAGCGTCACCGCCGAGAGGGCGTAGCACCCGCCTGCCACGACGCCCGGGGCCACCATGCCGGTGGCCGAACGCACCGCCCGGTAGCAGGAGGCCCCGGCCACCGCGGGCAGGGCCAGCAGCAACACCTTCTGGAGGAGGAGCGGGCTGGCGAAGGTCACCACGCTCGCAAGCCCCAGGATCCCCAGGGCGGGACTGGCCGCCTGTGACCCACCCAGCCCGGAGTGGCGCAGCCCCGACGCCATCTCGCGGAACAGGCCGGAGGGCGAGGAGGGAAAGCCCACCAGGCTGCCCCCCACCAGCGGCGAGGCCGTGAAGAGGTTCCGATAGGCCACGGACGCCAGGATGGCCACCAGCACCCAGGCGGTCGCCACAGGATGCTCCACCGCCAGACGCCCCAATTGCACCCCGAGCCGGACCCGAGCGGCGGGCTCCGCCTCGTCGTCGAGACCCGTCTCCTCCTCGCCGGGAAGCAGGGTCTGGCGGGCCGTCGACGCCCACCGCCGGAGGCGGTCGCCGGCAGGCGCCATGTACCGGCGCACCTCGCGATCGGGGACGGTTCGAACCGCCTGAGCCCGGACCCTTCGGGTGATCGTTCCGGGCAGGTTGGCGAGGTTCCAGCCCCAGGCGGCAACAACCTGGTAGGCGTCGCCGAACCGCCGGGTGGCGGCCATGACGGCGATCCGAGCCACGGCCTGCACCGTGTACAGCGGTAGCACCCACAGCAGGGAGAGCAGGCCGTAGTTCTTGAGCAGGCTGGCGAGCGCTGCGCGCTCCCTCCCGTATCTGATCTGCGGCCCGCGGTGGGCTTCGAGGCCGCGCTCCCCCCGAAGCGTGGCCTCCCGGTGCCTGGCCTCGGCCTCCGGGGTCATCAACACCCGGAATCCGGCAAGCCTGGCGCGCCAGCAGAAATCGAGGTCCTCGTGGTGGGAGTCGAACCGCTCGTCGGGAGGACCGATCCGGTCCCACGCCTCCTTCGAGACGAGCATGGCGCACGAGGACACGAACAGGACCTCCCGGACCCGGTCGTACTGCCCCTGATCGATCTCGCCCTCCTCGAGCGGCGAGTACGGGTAGCCGAACCGGTCGCTGGACATCCCGATTCCCCGGAGCAGCTCGGGGTCCTCCCAGTCCAGCACCTTCGGCCCGACCACACCCACGCCGTCGGTCCGTTCGGCGGCTCGAACCATGCGAGCGATGGCCTCGGGAGCCAGGACGGTGTCGTCGTGGAGCAGGAGGAGGTAGTCCGCCTCGCGGGCGGCCTCGGACCGCAACGCGTGGCCCACGGCGGCCGGGAACCCCACGTTGTGGCCGAGGCGGATCACACGGTCGGCGCCGAGTGCCGACTCGAGGAGATCCGCGGAGCCGTCCGTGGATCCGTTGTCGACCGCCATCACCCCGAGCCGGGAATGCGTCTGGCGCGACAGGGCCACGAGGCACTGCCGCAGCCAGGAGGCCCCATCCTTCGACACCAGCACGACCAGCACGCTTGGCGGTCGAAGCGATCTGGCGGAGCCGCCGGTCTCGTCCACACGGGTGTCAGCCTGCGTCATCGCTCAATGGGATGAGGAGAGGAACGAACCACGAAGCCGGCCGAGGATAGCAGGGCCTCGCCGCCTATCCGCCCGAAGGGCCGACCCTCGGGTCGGATCCGCCCCTCTCCAACGCCCGGGAGGGGGGCCTCCCACCCCCCTCCCGTGGTGCTCGCCGCAAACGGCCGGGCTTACTTCTTCTTGGCCGTGGACTTCTTCGCGGTCGACTTCTTGGCGGTCGACTTCTTGGCCGTGGTCTTCTTCTTTGCCGTCGGCCTCTTGGCCGTGGTCTTCTTCTTTGCCGTCGACTTCTTTGCGGCTGCCATGCTCACCCCCTCTCCTGTGGTCTGGTCGGTCGCGCACCCCGAGCGGGTCGCATGCGTGAGACGCGCGCGAGCACGCGGGCTGCCGGCCCGCGCGCTCCCGGTCTCGGGACGCCGGTCACGACGCCATGCGCTTGAGGCGCCGGCGTTCCCGTTCGCTCATGCCGCCCCACACCCCGTATCGCTCGTCGCGGCGCAGGGCGTAGTTCAGACACTCGATGCGGACGGGACATTCCGCACAGATGCGTTTGGCCTCCCGCGACGACCCGCCCTTCTCGGGGAAGAAGACCTCCGGGTCGTACTCGCGGCACCGCGCGCGTTCCTGCCAGGGGATGAAGTGATGCACGCCTCTCCCTTAGAATTACATTCTTGTAATTCTGAACTACTCGGGGGTCGAAACGCAAGTCGGAGTTTCGAAGGCCTTCCATCGATCCGCGCGGCTTTGGCTTCATCGTCGAGTTCAAGTGTCGCGCATCATGGATGGTCAAAGCAAGGAGTCAACGGCGATTTCTTTATGGTAAAGAGCCTGACGTTCTCTACGTCAAGTTACTTGACGATGTGTCGAGAGCGGGCTGAGTGAGCCACCTCGCCGACCCGACCGTACGTGGTGGTGCGCTCTGCCGGGATCCGGCCGATCTCCCGGATCGCCTGGATGAACTCCTCCGGCTCCTTGCGGATCCCCCATTCGGCGCCGGCCATCCGAGAGATCGTCTCCTCCATCAAGGTTCCCCCGAAGTCGTTGGCACCGCCCTGGAGGATCAGCTTGCAGTAGTCCATGCCCATCTTCACCCACGAGACCTGGACGTTGGCCACCCGCCCGTGCAGCAGGATGCGGGCCAGCGCGTGCATGCGGCGGTTCTCCGCGGTGGTCGGTCCGGGCCGGGCTTTCCCCGCCAGGTAGATGGGCGCGTTCTGGTGCACGAACGGCAGCGGGACGAACTCCGTGAAGCCTCCGGTCTCGTCCTGGATGCGGGCGATCCTCCGGATGTGGGCCACCCAGTGCGGCGGGGCGTCGACGTGCCCGTACATGATCGTCGACGAGCTGCGGATCCCGAGTGAGTGTGCCGTCTTCACCACCTCTTCCCAGGTGTCCGCGGGCAGCTTGCCCTTGGTGAGGGCCCAACGGACCTCGTCGTCGAGGATCTCGGCCGCTGTGCCGGGGATGGTCCCGAGGCCGCGGGTCCGGCACTCCTCGAGGAACTCCCGGAAGGAGATCCCCAGGCGAGTGGACCCATTCAGCACCTCCATGGGACTGAACGCGTGGATGTGGATGCGGGGGACCCTGGACCTGATGGCGTCCAGGAGCCGGAAGTAGAAGTCGCCCGGCAGGCTCGGGTGCAGCCCGCCCTGCACGCAGACCTCGGTGGCGCCGTAGCCCCACGCCTCCTCCGCCCGATCCGCCACCTCGTCCAACGACAGCGTGTACGACTCCGGATCGATCTCCCGCTGGGCGAACGCGCAGAACCGGCAGCCCGTGTAGCAGACGTTCGTGAAGTTGATGTTCCGGTTCACCACGTAGGTGATCTCGTCCCCCACCGCGTCCCGCCGCAGGTCGTCCGCAACCCTGCACAGGGCCTCGAGGGCGGCTCCCTCCGCGTCGAACAGGTCGAGAGCTTCGCGTTGGGTGAGATCCCCGCCGCGTCCGGCGGCGGCCTTCTTGAGGGCTCTCCTCACGTCCTGGTCCACGCGATCCGGGGCGCGCCTTGGGCGGCCCGCCCATTCCTTCGTCGCACCGATGAAGTCGAAGTCGCCGTAGACGTCCACCGCGTCGTCCCGAAGCCCCGCGTCTCCGGCCTTGGAGAAGCTGAGGGCGATGGTCCGCGGCTTCCAACGCACCTCCGGGTCCTGCCACGGGATCGGCTCCGGCCTCCGGCCCTGGACGGCCAGGCCGTCGGGTCCGGCCAATTCGAAGACGGGGCCCTGCATCTTGCCCGCGATCCACGGGTCGGGCCGTGTCGCGTACGACGGATAGACGGCGAGCCGCTCGCGCAGGACGTGGCCTCGTTCGGCCGTCCTTCGTTGGAGGTCGCGCAGCTTCGGCCATGGCGCCTCGGGGTTGACGTGGTCGATGGTGACCGGAGACACGCCGCCCCAGTCGTTGATGCCGGCGTCGATCAGCCTCGGGTAGCTCGGGTCCGAGAGGTTGGGCGGAGCCTGAACGTTCATCGCCGGCCCGAACACCACGCGGGCGGTCGCCACGGCGGCCAGGAACTCCTCCTCTTCCGGTTCCGGGGCGTCCCGCATGGCCGTGCCGGGCTTGGCGCGGAAGTTCTGGACGATCACCTCCTGGACGTGCCGGTACGTCCGGTGAAGGTCGCGGATGGCCAGCAGGGACTCGCCCCGCTCCCGCGCGGTCTCGCCGATCCCGACCAGGATGCCGGTGGTGAACGGGATCGACAGGCGGCCGGCGTCCTCGATCGTCCGCAGCCTGAGGGCGGGAACCTTGTCGGGCGATCCGAAGTGGGGGCCGCCCTTCGCGCTCAGTCGCTCCGAGGACGTCTCCAGCATGATCCCCATGGACGCGCTGACGTGCTTCAGGCGAGCCATCGCCTCCCAGCTCATGACGCCGGGATTGAGATGCGGGAGGAGCCCGGTCTCCTCGATCACCTTGATGCTGACCGCGCGCAGGTAGTCGAGGGTCGAATGGAATCCGCGTTCGGCCAGCCACTCGCGGGCCACCGGGTAGCGATCCTCGGGCCGGTCGCCCAGCGTGAACAGGGCCTCCTTGCACTCCTGGCGGCGCCCCGACTCGGCGATGGCCACGACCTCCTCCGGGGTGAGGAACGGCCGGTCGAGCTTCGCCGGTGGCTTGGCGAAGGTGCAGTAGTGGCAGTGGTCCCGGCACAGCATCGTCAGGGGGATGAACACCTTGCGCGAGTACGTGATCGTGCTGCCGTGGCCGAGGTCCCGGAGGCGGGAGGCGAGACCCATCAGCTCGACGAGCGCGTCCCCCCGGGCCGAGAGCAGCGCTTCGACCTCGTCGATCGAAAGGGACTTGCCGCCGCCGGCCCGCGCCAGCGCTCGGCGGAGCCGGTGGCCGACATCCGTCACGCCCTCGAATGTACGGCCGGGCCACTCCTGAGGCAAACAGCGCGCGGCGGCTGGGGCCGTCCGCCGCGCCGGGCGGAACCATCCGAGGGTCCCGGCTGGGGGAAGATAGGCGGGTGAAGGTCGCGGCGCTGGCCGGTGGGGTGGGGGCCGGGAAGTTCCTCCGGGGATTGGTCCAGGTCGTCCCGGGCGAGGACGTGACGGCCATCGTCAACACCGGAGACGACATCGCGGTCCACGAGCTCCACGTGGCTCCGGACGTCGACTCGGTCACCTACTGGCTGGCCGGCGTGGCCGATCGAGACCGGGGATGGGGACGGGAGGGAGAGACGTTCCGGGCCACCGAGGAGCTCCGGGTGATGGAAGCGGAGGGGGCGTGGTTCGGCCTCGGCGACCTCGACCTCGCCACCCATCTGTTCCGGACGACCCGGCTGGCCGCCGGCGAGCCGCTCTCAGTGGCGACGGACGACCTTCGGCGGAGGTTCGGGGTGGCCGCGCGAATCCTGCCGATGAGCGACGACCCCGTCACGACCCGTGTCGATGCCGTGGACGACAATGGGGCCATGCTCGACCTCCATTTCCAGGAGTACTGGGTCCTTCGCGGGGCTCGCGACGAGGTGAAGGCCGTGCGGTACATGGGAGCCGAACGGGCCGCGCCCGCCCCGGGCGTCCTCGACGCCATCGAGGGGGCCGACGCGATCCTGATCTGTCCCTCCAACCCGGTGGCCTCGATCGGGCCCATCCTCGCCGTCCCCGGGATCCGTGATGCCGTCGTCGCCCGGCGGTCCCGTGTCGCCGGCGTCTCCCCCATCGTCGGGGGCGCACCGCTGCGGGGCATGGCCGACCGGCTGCTGCCCGCGGTCGGCGTGGAGGTGTCCGCGGCCGGGGTGGCCGGCCACTACGCCGGGTTGCTCGGCGGGTGGGCCATCGACGAGGTCGACCGCGAGCTCGCCCCGAGGATCGAGGCGATGGGCATCCGGGTGGGCGTGACGGACACGATCATGTCGAGCGACGAGGCCGCCGGATCGGTGGCCCGCGCCGCGCTCGACCTGGCCCTGGCCGGGTGATGCTATGAAGGTCGAGGTCCTGCCCATCGCAGGCGTCGAGGAGGTGCGCCCCGGGGCCGACCTGCCGGCGATCCTGAGCAAGGCCATCCTCCGTTCGGGGCTCTCCGTCGAGGACCGCGACGTCCTGGTGGTGACCCAGAAGGTGGTGTCGAAAGCCGAGGGCCGGATGGTTCCGGAGGGAGCCGGCGGCCGTTCGGAATGGGTCGCCAGGGAGACCCGGCGGGTGGTGGCCAGGCGGGGGGACCTGGTCATCGCCGAGACCCGGCACGGATTCGTGTGCGCCAACGCGGGCGTGGACGCGTCGAACGTGGCCGAGGGCTTCCTCACGCTGCTCCCGGAGAACCCGGACATGAGCGCCGAGGAGATCCGGGTCGCGTTCGGCGCCGGGCTCGGCGTTGACCTCGGGGTGGTGGTGACCGACACGTTCGGCCGGGCGTGGCGGCATGGCCTGGTGAACGTGGCCATCGGTTGCGCGGGCCTGCCCGCGCTGGTCGACCTGCGGGGGACGAAGGACGCCACCGGCCGGATCCTGGAGGCAACGGTGGAGGCGCTGGCCGACGAGGTCGCCGCGGCGAGCGGCCTGGTGATGGGCAAGTCCGACGGCATCCCGGCCTGCATCGTGCGGGGCGTGCGGGCGAACGGCCTCCACGCCAAGGCCTCCACGCTGGTGCGGGGACCACAGGACGACATGTTCCGGGAGTCCCCGCTCCAGGCCCTTCACGCGCGCCGGTCGATCCGGGCGTTCGGGCGGGATCCGGTCCCGGTGGAGGCGCTGCGGGAGGCGGTCGCGGCGGCGTGCACCGCGCCGGCGCCCCACCACACCCGTCCGTGGCTGTTCGTGGCCCTGCTGTCCCGGCCGGCCAGGCGCCGACTCCTGGAGTCGATGCGGCAGGCGTGGGAGGCGGACCTGCGGGCGGACGGGACCACCGAGGCGGTGATCGAACGGCGGGCGACGAAGTCCGACGCGCTCCTGGAGGAGGCGCCGGCCCTGATCGTGCCGCTGGTACGCCTGCGGGGCGCCCATGGCTACGACGATGACGAACGCGCCTCGGCGGAGCGCGAGATGTTCCTGCTCTCCGGCGGGGCCGCGATCCAGAACCTGATGCTCGGCCTGCACGCCCAGGGCCTGGCGTCGTGCTGGGTCTCCTCCACGTTGTTCTGCAAGGAGGAGACCCGCGAGGCCCTTGACCTGGCCGAGGAATGGATCCCGCTCGGCTCCGTGGCCGTGGGACCCCCGCCCCCGGATGAACCCGCGCCCAGGCCGCCGCTCGACGTTGGGGCGTTCATCCGTGAGATCGAGTGAACGATCGAGTGAGGCCCCCGGGCGATCCGGGAGGATCGCCGGTCACGCCGAACCAAGCCGAGCGACGCTGATCGATCCCGAGGAGGCCCGAGCCCAGGCGGTGGCGGCGGTCGGGCCCCTGCCGGTCGAGCGGCTCCCGCTGATCGAGGCGGCGGGCCTGGCCCTGGCGGAGCCGCTGGTCGCTCCGTTCGACCTCCCCAGGTTCGCCAACGCCGCGATGGACGGCTTCGCCGTCAGGTCACGAGACACGGGCCGGGCGCCGGTCCGGCTGCGGGTCGTGGACCGGGCCTTCGCCGGCCGGCCGGCGGGCACGGCCGTCGGCCCGGGGCAGGCCGTCGCCATCGCCACCGGCGCGGTGATACCGCCGGGCGCCGACGCGGTGGTGCGGGTCGAGGACGTGCAGGAGAACGGCGACCTCGTCCTGGTGCGAACCCCGGTACCTTTGGGGGAACACCTACGGCTCCCGGGCGAGGACGTCGCCGCGGGGTCCACCGTCCTCGAGGCGGGCGCGGTGATGGGCCCGGGGCAGGTGGCCGCGGCGGCCGCACTGGGCTTCGCCACGGTGGCGGTGCACCGGCGTCCCCGGGTGGCGGTGGTCCCGACCGGGGACGAGGTCCGGCCGCCCGGCAGCCCGATCGGTCCGGGCGAGGTCTACGACGCGGTCTCACCGGCGCTGGTGCTGCTCCTCCAGGAGGCCGGCGCGGTGGCCCGCTCCTGCGGGGTGGCGCCCGACGAGCCCGGCGGCCTGCTCGAGGCGCTGCGGGGGGCGTCCCGAGGGATGGACGCGATGATCACCGTGGGCGGCGTGTCCATGGGTCAGCGGGACCTGGTCCGGAGCATCGGCGAGGCCGGCGACGTGGCCGCCCTCAACGTGGCGCTGCGGCCGGCGAAGCCCTTCGCCGTCGGGCACGTGTTCGGCGTGCCGCTGTTCGGGCTTCCGGGGAATCCCGCCTCCGCCCTGGCCGCGTTCGAGGAGCTGGTGCGGCCGGCAATCCTGGCCATGATGGCCCGGCCACCCCTGGTGAGGCCGGCCGTGCGGGCCGAGCTGGCCGAGCCGGTCCGGCAACCTCCCGGACGCCTCCACCTGCTTCGGGCTGAGGTGTGGCGGGAAGGGGGACGGCTCCTGACCCGCCCCGCAGGGCTGCAGGGAGCAGGCATGATCCACTCGCTGGCCCGGGCATCCGGGTGGGCCGTCATCCCCCCGGAGTTCGAGGAGCTGCCCGCGGGCGCGGAGGTCGAGGTTCGATTGCTGGTCGAACCGCGATGAAGGCCATGGCGGGCGTGGTGCTATGCGGCGGCGGGAGCCGCCGCATGGGGACGGACAAGTCGATCCTCGAGCTCGACGGGCAACCGCTGGTCCTGCGGGTGGCCGGGCTCCTGGCAGAGGCGGCCGATCCGGTGTTCCTGGCTCCGGGGAGGCCGGGCCGCCTGGGAGACCTCGGGTACGCCGAGCTGGAGGACGTCGCGCCGGGCGCAGGGCCGCTGTCCGGGCTGGCGGCGGCGCTGGAGGCCTCACCGCATCCGCTGGTGGCCGTGGTCGCGGTGGACATGCCGTTCGCCAACGCCCGGCTCCTTCGGCTCCTGGCCCGGCTCCACACAGGCGAGGACGCGGTGGTTCCCGTCACGGCGTCGGGGTTGGAGCCCCTGCACGCCGTGTACTCGACGAGCGGGCTGCCGAAGGTCCGGCTCGCACTGAGCGAGGGACGTCTGGGCGTGCGCCGGCTCCTGGAACGACTCAGCGTGCGCGAGGTGTCCGAACCCGAGTGGCGGCGGACCGACCCACAGGGCCGGTTCGCCATAAACGTGAACTCCCCGCGGGACCTGGCCTTACTGAAATGAAAGAGGGGCGCCCGAAAGTGGGCGCCCCTCTTCTCCGTCAGCCCTCGGGGATCAGCCGACCACCCCGTGGAAGAAGTACCAGCCGAACACCGCCGCCACCAGGTACATCAGCCAATGGACCTCGCGGCCCTTCCCTCGCAGGATGGCGATGACCGTGAAGGCGATGAACCCGGCGCCCACCCCGTTGGTGATGCTGTACGTGTACGGCATCACCACGATCGTGAGCAGGGCCGGGATCCCGATACCCGGATCGGACCAGTTGATGTCCTTGACCATCGTCATCATGAAGTAGCCCACGATGATCAGGACCGGGGCCGTGCCGACCTTCGGGACGATCCCCGCCAGCGGTGCGATCAGCAGGGAGGCGAGGAACAACACCCCGACCACCACCGAGGTGAGCCCGGTTCGTCCTCCCTCGGACACCCCGGCCGCACTCTCGATGTAGGTCGTGTTCGACGAGGCCGACGCCGCGCCGCCCGCCGCCGCCCCCAGGGAGTCGACGATCAGCACCTTCTGGATGCCCGGGAGCTTTCCGTCCTTGTCGAGCAGGCCGGCCTCGCTGGCGATCCCGATCACCGTCCCCATCGTGTCGAAGAAGTCCGACAGCATGACGGACAGGACGATGGCGATCGCCGTCCCCGTTCCCAGGGCGCTCCAGAAGTCGAAGGTGAACTTCCCGAGGAGGCTGAAGCTCGGCGCCGGCCAGTGGTGCGGGACCACGGCCGAGCCGTCGGTGAAGACCTTGAGGTGCTTGATCTCGTTCACGATCGTGGCCAGCACCGTGGTGAAGACGATCCCGAGGAGCAGCGCGCCTCTCATCTTCTTCGCCACCAGCGCCGCGGTCACCACGAAGCCGATGGCGAAGATGAGCAGCGGCCACGACCGGAAGTTGTGGACGATCGTGACCGGCACCCCCGGCGGCCCGGGGATGACCACCCCGGCGTTCACGAAGCCGATCAGCGCGATGAACAGGCCGATCCCGATCCCGATGGACCGTTTGAGGTCCATTGGGATCGCGTTCAGGACCGCTTCCCGAAACCCGGTGAGCACCAGGGCCGTGATGACGAGGCCCTCGGTGACGATCACGCCCATCGCCTGGGGCCAGGTGAGCCCGCTGGCGACCACCAGGGTGAACGCGACGAACGCGTTCAGCCCGAGCCCGGCGGCCATTGCGAACGGGTAGTTCGCGTACAGCCCCATGAGCAGGGTCATGATCCCCGCCACCAGGGCGGTGACGGTGAGGACCTGCTGGAACTGGAGCGCGTGCCCCGTGTGGTCCTTCAACCCGGCGATGATCGAGGGGTTGACGAACAGGATGTAGGACATCGTCAGGAACGTGGCCAGGCCTGCGATGATCTCCGTCCGCACGTTCGACCCGCGTTCGGAGATGTGGAAGAACCGATCGAGGTTGTCGCCCGGCGCGGCCGGGCGTGGAGCGGAAGGGGGCGCCTCGGTGGCCATTCATGCTCCTTTCCTGTAGGCCCCGGCGCCCTCCCGGCGCTGGCAGGCCCGGGGCCACCAACATGGGGAAGTCGTACGAAGCATAAAGAATGGACCCGGAGTCGCGCAACGACCGGCGGCTATATTCGGGCCTGTTCCCACGGGTGGAAGCACTTTCAGCTGAGGAGGGATCGAGATGAGCGACATCGAACCGGGCGTCGGCGGGCCACCGGAGCAGCCGGTGCCGATCGTGGGAGACGTGGTCCAGGTGGTGAGGCGAACCAGCCGGTTCAGCCGGGAGGTCGTGGCCACGATGATCTCCCTTGCCAGCGCGGCGTTCGGCGTGGTGGCCGCTCTGGCCTGGAACAGCGCCATCACGCTGGGGTTCACCAAGGCCTTCGGGGAGAACTCGGCCGGGAAGCTCGGGGCGCTGTTCGTCTACGCCCTCGTGGTCACGCTGATCGGCGTGCTGGTGATCGTCCTCCTGGGCCGGGTGGCGGCCCGGATCAACGCCGAGCCTGTAGAGTTCAAATATCCTGCCGTGCCGAAGAGCTGATCGAGCCTGCTCCCGGCGCCAGATCGAACGAGCGAGCGAGGATGGCGAAGAAGAAGCGCAAGCGCCCCACCGTCCCCGGGCCGAGCCGGACCGTCGGCCAGTCGACGTCGAAGCCGACCGGGGCAGCCGCATCCGCGGGCAGGGCCACCGCCACGGTCTCGGGCTCCCAAGCGCCTCCGGTCAGGGTACAGCCGGCCGAGCCGGGTGGACCGAACCGCCAGGTCCGCAAGGAGGAAGCACGCCGGCAGCGGGAGGCGATCCGTCGCCGCCAGGCCCGCCGCCGCTTCTACCGGATCGGGGTGGTGGTGCTGGCGGTGCTGGTGGCTGCGGCCGCCATCACGCTGGTGGCGGTGCGGAGCCACAAGAGCACCACGAAGGTCCTGGCAGCCGCGGGCTGCGGGGCGGTCCTGACCACGAAGGCCTATTCGGGCGGCCTCGACCGGGCCCACATCGGAGCACAGGGTGCCAACGGCACGGTGCAGACGCCCCCCGCGCTCTCGACCTATCCATCCCGGCCTCCGGCATCCGGGCCGCACGACGGGACGCCGCAGGATGCCGGGGTCTACACCGATCCGCCGCCCGTCTACAAGACCATCCACTCGCTGGAGCACGGGGCCGTGGTCATCTGGTACTCGCCCACCGCGCCGGCGAGCCTGGTGGGCCAGCTCACCAGCTACTTCAACTCGCTGAACGACGACCACGTCATCGTGGCCCCGTTCAACTACCCGGACCAGGGGGCGGCGGGCAAGCTCCCGGCCGGCAAGCAGATGGTGATGGTGGCGTGGCACCACATCCAGGCGTGCGGCAGGGTGAGCGTCGCGGCGGCCAAGACCTTCGTCCACGCCTGGAAGAACTCCTCGAGCGCCCCCGAAGCGGGCGCCGCGATCTGACGGGCGGAACCCTCGGGATGAGGCCGGCCCGGGTGGACCCTCGGTTCCACCCGGTCCCCGAGCCCTGATGGCCGGACCCCGGGGCCGGCCCGTCCGAAGCGGGACCCGTTCGAAGGCCGACCAGGATGCGGCCCGGCGCCGGCGGATCGAGCGCGACCGCGAGGAGGCCCGGCGCAGGCGGGTTCGCAGAGGATTGATCGCCATCGGGCTGGTGCTCGCCGTGGTGGCGTTCGGCGCGCTCGATGTGTTCCTGCACCGGCTGAACGGAGAGGAGCGGGCCCTGCTGGCCCGGGCCCCGGCCGCAGCCGCGGCGGCCGGATGCGGCTCGGTGCAAGACGTCCCGCCCTACCCGAAGGGGCTCGACCGGACACACATCGGCTCCGGCGAGGTGAAGACCATGCCGCCGCTTTCGACGTATCCCACCCATCCACCAGCCTCCGGCCCGCACGCGCCGGTGCCGCTCGCCGCCGGCGTGTACACCACCCCTCCCCCCATCGATCAGGCCATCCACTCGCTCGAGCACTCTGCCGTCATCGTCTGGTTCGACCCCTCGGTGGCATCCTCGCGGGAGGTCAAGGAGGTCGAACGGTTCTTCGCCCAGGGCGGGGAGCGGAACCACGTGATCGTGGCTCCCTACGACTACCCGTTCGGCGGGCCGGCGGGACGTCTGCCACCGGGGAAGCGCATGGCGCTGGTGGCCTGGCACCGCGTCCGATACTGCGGCGATCCGAGCCTTCCGGTGGCCTTCGACTTCGTCCACGCGTACCGGTTCGACATCTACCAGTGGGGGGCGTACCGGGGCGTGGCCCCCGAACGCTTCGCCCCGATCTGACGTGGCCGCCGCGCGCCGCTCGAGGATGCTCGCGCTGGCCCTCGTGGCGGCGCTGGTTGCCGGCGTGCTCGCCTGGAGGCTCGACGTGCTGGGGACCCGCCGGAGCCCCCGGCCGAACATCGTCCTGATCCTCACCGACGACCAGCGGTGGGACAGCTTGGGCGTGATGCCGGAGGTCCGGAAACTCCTGGGAGGGCACGGGGTGACCTTCGCCAACTCGTTCGTCACCACGTCGCTGTGCTGCCCGTCCCGGGCCACCATCCTCACCGGGCAGTATTCGCGGCACACGGGCGTGTACCAGAACACCACGCCGCACGGGGGGGCTACTTCTTTCCGCGACCGTTCGACCGTGGCGACCTGGTTGCACGGGGCAGGATACGAGACGGCGCTGGTCGGGAAGTACCTCAACGACTACAACCGGCTTCCCACCGGGTATGTCCCGCCGGGCTGGGACGAATGGGATGCCATCGCCCAGCGGCGGCAGGTCCAGTACTACAACTACGACCTGAACGAGAACGGCCGGATCGTCCGCTACGGAGGGAAGCCTGCCGACTACTCGACCGATGTTCTTGCGGCCAAGGCCACCCAGTTCGCCCTTCGCGCTCCTCGGCCATTCTTCCTGTACTTCGCCCCGATCGCCCCGCACGAGGCCGCGGTCCCGGCGCCGCGGGATGCGAAGGCCTACTCGAACCTGGCTCCGCTGCGGCCGCCCTCGTACAACGAGCCTGACGCCCGGGACAAGCCGTGGGCCGCCGATTTCCCCCAGCTCAGCTCCGCTGAGAGAGCGGAGATCGACCTGACCCGAACGCACATGCTCGAGTCCCTCAGGGCTGTCGACCGGGCGGTGGCCGGGCTGGTGCAGGCGCTGCAGACACGGGGCACGCTCGACGACACCGTCATCCTCTTCGCTTCCGACAATGGATTCCTGTGGGGCGAGCACAGGCTGCGAGGAAAGATCTGGCCATACGAGGAATCGATCAGGGTCCCGCTCGTCGTCCGGGTGCCATGGTTCGACCGGGGTCGGGTGGACCGGCACCTGGTGACGAACGCGGACTACGCCTCGACCTTTGCCGACCTCGCCGGGACCAAGCCGGGCTTGCCACAGGACGGGCGAAGCCTGGTTCCGTTGCTGCGCGGTAGAGATCCGCCGTGGCCGGCCTCGATCCTCGTCGAGTACCTGGGCGCGACGGGCGCCGACCGGTTCGGACCGCCGGCGTTCGAAGCGATCCGGACCGAGCGGTACCTGTACGTCGAGTACGCCTTCGGATGGAAGGAGCTGTATGACCTGAAGAAGGACCCCTATGAGCTCGACAACCTGGCCGGCCAACGGTCGGCGGCGGCGCTGAAGGCCCGGTTGGCGGCGGCCCTGGCAAGGCTCCTCGGCCGATGACGGTTCGCGCCGGCGACCGCCGGTCGAGCGACGGCTGGCCCTCCCGGCTGGCGGCGACCCGATGGGGCGGCGCGCCGGCGCTGGTATGGCTGGTGAGCGGCGCGGTCGCGGTGGCCGCCGTGGCCATCTACCTGTTCGCATACCCCTTCCACGACATCCAGCCGGCCGGCTTCGACGTCCACGCCTACGAGTGGCAGGCGAAAGCCGTCGGACACGGGTCCCTGTCGGTGGTGGGGGCCCGGCCGGGTCTCCCCGTGATGGCCGCCCTGCTCGGATCGGTGGTGCACGTCGACGTGGCCGGACAGATCGTGGTGCTGATGCCGATGCTCGGCCTCGTCCTGGCGCTTGCGGTGGCCGCCGGGCTCCGGGTGGCGTTCCGGCTGTCGGCGTGGGCCCTGCCGGTGGTGGTGGCGGTGACGGCCCTGTACCCGGGAACGGCCCGGGTTGTGCACGGGTACCAGGCCAGCCTGCTGTTCATGGTGATCGCCACCGCCGGGGTGGCCGTGCTGGTCCTCGCCGAGGGAAGGACCGGCCGGTTGCTGGCCGCTGGCGCCCTGTTCACCGCGGCGTGCCTCACCCACGTGGTTTTGTTCGCCATCTTCGCCGCGATCGCCGGACTGTACGTCCTGCTCTCCGTCCCGGCCTTCCTGCGCGAGCGCCGGGACGGGACCCCGGTCCTCGCCACCGACGCGGGGGCCGCCGCGGCCACAGTGCTGTCGGGCGGGGTCCTGGGAGCCGCGGCGATCTACGGCTGGCTCGCCGTCCGCCCGGGGTCGACCATCAACACGTCGAACGTGGTGAACGTCCTGCAGCAGCGAACCTTGCAGGAGGTTCGCCGGATCCGGCCGTACCTCATCGGACCGCTGGCCGTGGTGGGAGGGTTGTTCCTCCGGCACGAACGCCCGGCGGCCGGCCCACCCCGGGTCCAGCGAGCCGCCCGGGCCATGGCCAGGTTCGGGGCCGCCTGGCTGGCGGTCACGGTTGCCGGGACGGTGGCCGGGCTGATCAGGGAGTCGGTGCCGGGGCACCGGTTCCTCCTGTTCTCGCCCCCCCTGCCGGCGCTGGCCGGGCTCGGCGTGGCGGGATTGGGGGCGCTCATCCTCCGATGGCGGTCCGCGGTCCGGATCGTCGCGGCTGTTGCCGTCGTGGTGGTGCTGACCGTCCTGGTCGCGGCGGGCGGGGTCTCGTACTTCTACAACCGCACCTATCCGCGGACCGATCCCGTGTACGGCCAGCTCAGGGCGGCCGGCGTGTATCTGGAACGCTACGGAGACGGCCTGCCCGTGGTGTTCGTGCTCGACCGGCGGGGCGCGGTCGCCGTGACGTCCGTCAAGTTCCGCTCCTACGTGATCAAGGGCGAGATGCCGGCGGACGTCGTGGCCCGAACGCTCATCTACCCGGGGAAGCTGGAGGATCTGGAGGCGGGGCGGCCCACGATCCTGCCGGAGACGGCGTCGTGGGAGCGCTCCTTCAACACGGCCTCGCGTCAGGCCTGGGCCCAGATCGAACCTGCTCTCCGGGAGGGGGCCATCGTGATGATCGCCCAGCGGTTCGCCGCCGATCCCTTCCGGGCGGCCATCGCCCGGGACCCGAGCCGGCGAATCGCCCCCGGCCTGTACCTGGTCCGGGGTCCCCTGCACGCGCTCGGGGTGCTTCCACCCGCGCCACGGTTCGGCATCGTCCCGGGCGCCCTCTCGGCGGCGGCGATGTTCCTGCTGCTGGCGCTGGTGGGGTTCGGGGTGGCCCGGACGGCCCTGGCCGGAGCGGAGCCCACGGTGCTGGACCTGGTCGCGCTGTCGCCGGCCGTCGGAGCGGGCCTCGCCGTGTTGGCCGGGTTCCTGGTCGCAGCGGCGGGCGGCGACCCGAGAGGACCCCTGGGCCTTGTGGTGATGCTCGGGCTGTCCGTGGGGAGCGCCACGCTGGCGCGATCGGGCAGGAGGGTTGCGCCGACGCCGGAGCGTCCGGCCCGGTCGCCCGCGGCGCCGGGGAGAGTCGCCTGATTCCGATGCGCGAATCGCGCGAACGCCCGGCCGGATGGGGCCCGGCGCTCCTCGCCTGCGCCGCCACGATGGTCGCGGTGGTGGCCCTGTTCCTCCTGGATCCGGTGATCCGCCATTTCCGGTATCCGGTCGGCTGGGACGCTCCGTACTACGTGTGGCGAGCGGCTGCCGTGCCCGTCGACGGCCTCAGCCGCCTCGGGGCGGTCCGCTCGGGATCCCCCCTGCTGTTCGCGCTGCTGATGCGGGCCACCGGCCAGAACGCGTTCACCATCGCGTCCGTGGTGCCCCCGATCCTGGCGGGCGTGGTCGGCCTGGGCGCCGCCGCGACGGTCCGGGCGGGGCTCCGGGTCCGACCGGTCTGGATCCCGGTGATCGGGGTGCTCGCCTGGGTCGGGTTCGGCCGGGTGGGCATCATGAACGGGCACTTCGACCAGCTGCTGAACGCGGCCATGGTGCTGGGTGCGTTCGCCGCCGCCATCGCCTTCGCCGGAATGGGCCGGGGGGCAGGGGCGGTGGGCGTCCTGCTGGCGGGGGCCGGCCTGGCCGAGTGGCCGTTCTGGGCCTTCGCCGTGGCCATCCTGCTGCTGGCACTCGGCCTGATGGGCCGCCCGCCGATCCGGAGCCGGCTGGCCGGACGCCCGGATCCGAACGTCCCGGCCGGACCGTTGCTGTGGGCGGTGGGGTCGTCGGCGGCCTTCACCGCGCTGCTGTTCCTGGTGCACCCCCCGGGAGGGCGGGTCGGGCCCTCCCTCAACCGGCCGTCGCTCCGCCGGCTGCTGCGCGCGCGGTTCCTGGACCGGGTTCGGGACCCCCTCCGGTATCTGGCGTTCCCCCTCGCCCTGGGCGGCGGGGTGGTGGCGGCCCGCGCCCGGCCCGAAGGTTCCGACTCCGCCTGGCAGGAGAAGGGCGCCTCCAGGGGCCTGTTCCTGTGCCTGATGGGCTCGTGGGTGGCGGCCACCGTCGTGGCCGGGGTGGCTCAGGCGGCCGGGATCCCGGTGGCCGGGGCCCGGCTCACGTCGTACCTGTTCGCCGTGCCCATCCTGGCCGCGGTGTTCGTCTGGTGGCTGGCCGGGCGGCTGGCGGCCCGCCTACCCGGTGCCCTCGGGACGGTCGCCGCGGTGGCCG
>DASWCX010000324.1:0-3461 GCA_036395815.1 Actinomycetota bacterium
CGGGCGGCTCCGTCGGCAACCACGCTGTTAGCATCCCCATCTGCGATGAGCGAACTGCGGACGGACCTGACCACCCCGAGGGGCGCGTACGAGCGGCTGGCCGAGATCCAGCTCGTGGACTGCCGTGAGCCATACGAGTGGGACGCCGGGCGGGTCGAGGGCGCCGTCCACATCCCGCTCAACACCATCATGTCGGGAGACACCGCCGGCCTGGACGCCGGCAAGCCCGTCGTGGTGGTGTGCCGCTCCGGCAACCGGAGCGAGCTGGCCGCGCTCATGCTCCAGGCCCGAGGCTTCCAGGCGTTCAACCTGGAGGGCGGGATGGAGGAATGGGAACGCCAGGGCCTGCCCTTCACCACCCCCGAGGGGCAGCCCGGCAGGGTCGCCTGACCGGACGAGCCACATCCCCGTTCCCCTCGCGCTAGCCTGTCCGGGTCGCCATGGCCGACGTCGATGCGGCCCGCCTCGAGCTGGAGGAAGCCCTCGGAACGAACGAGGTCCTCTCCGATCCGCTCGCCCTGACCCTCTACGCCCGTGACGCTTCGATGGTCGAGGGCGGGTGCGCCCTCGTCGCCTTCCCCCACACGGTCGAGGACGTGGTCGCCTGCGTGCGGGTGGCCGGGCGGCACGCACTCCCGATTGTGCCGCGCGGCTCCGGCACCGGCCTGGCCGGAGGGGCCACGCCGATCGGCGACGCCCTCGTCGTGGTGACGTCGAAGATGGACCGGATCATCGAGGTCCGGCCTGAGGATCGTCTGGCCTGGGTGGAGCCCGGCGTCCTGAACCTCGACCTGGCCAACGCGCTTGCGCCGCTCGGGTTCACCTATGCCCCCGACCCGTCGTCGCAGCAGACGTGCTCCATCGGGGGCAACGTCAACACGAACGCCGGAGGCCCGCACTGTCTCGCGTACGGCGTCACCTCGAGCCACGTGCTCGCCGTGGACGTGGTCCTTTCGGACGGCACCGTGGAGCGGTTCGGCTCCGAGGCTCCCGAGGCCCCCGGCTACGATCTCCGAGGGATCCTCATCGGATCCGAGGGAACGCTCGGGATCGTCGTCGGTGCCTGTGTCCGCCTCACGCCTCGCCCACCCGCGGTGCGAACGATGTTGCTCGATTTCAGCGCCGTGGGAGATTGCGCGGCAACCGTCTCCGCCATCATCGCGGGTGGCGTCGTGCCGGCGGCCGTGGAGATGATGGACCACGGCATCATCGTGGCCGCCGAGAGCTTCGCCCACGCCGGGTACCCGACCGACGCGGCGGCGGTCCTCATCGTGGAGGTGGACGGGCTCCCCGAGGCCGTGGATGCGCAGTCCGGCGCGGTGGAGGGCGCCGCCCGCGACCACGGCGTCCGCGACATCCGCGTGGCCGCCGATGAGGCCGAACGGGCCCTGTTGTGGAAGGGGCGGAAGAGCGCGTTCGGGGCGGTCGCCCAGATCGCACCCCACTACCACCTGCACGATTGCGTCGTGCCGCGCACGAAGCTCGTGGACGTCCTGGCCGGCGTCTACGAGATCGCCGGCCGGCACGACCTCATCGTGACCAACGTCTTCCACGCCGGTGACGGCAACCTGCATCCGTTGCTCTCGTTCGATCGGCGGATCCCCGGAACGCTGGAACGGGTGCTCTTGGCCAGCGAGCAGATCGTGCGCCTGTGCGTTGAAAGCGGAGGCTCCCTCACCGGCGAGCACGGTATCGGCCTGGAGAAGCGGGACTTCATGCCGCTCGTGTTCTCCGACGTCGACCTCGGTGCTCAGGCCTGCGTCCGGGCCGCCTTCGACCCCGAGGCTCGGATGAACCCACAGAAGGTGCTGCCGGCCGGGGCGCGGTGCGGCGACTTCGCCATGGCCCGGGGGATGGATGCGACGCAGGCCGCCCAGAACATCCCGGAGGGATCGTGGATCTGATCCACCCCATGGACAAGCTGGAGGTCGTCGAGGCGCTCCGTCAGGCGACCGCCGACCGCAAGCGGTTGCTCGTGGTGGGCGGGCGGACCCACGTCGACAAGGGCGAGCCGTGCGCTGTGGACGCCGAGCTGTGGACGACCCAGCTCGACGCGCTCGTGGCCTACGAGTCCGCGGAGATGATCGCGGTGGTCGAGGCGGGGATGCGGGTCGGTGAGCTCGACCGCATCCTGGCGGAAGGAGGCCAAGAGTGGCCGTGCGACGCGCCGACGACCGCCACGGTGGGCGGCGTGATCGCGGCTGCGGCCACCTCGCCGAGGCGCCTGCGGGTGGGCCCCATCCGCGACACGGTGATCGAGATGGAAGTGGTGACCGGCGACGGCCGGTTGGTGAGGAGCGGCGCCCGCACGGTCAAGAGCGTGACCGGGTACGACCTCCACAAGCTGATGACGGGCTCGCTCGGGACCCTCGGGGTGATCGTGCAGGTCGCGCTCAAAGTCCGGCCACGTCCCCAGGCCCGGCGATCCGTCAGGGCGGCCGGAGATCTGGAGGTGGGCCGGCGCCTGCTCGACGCGGTCCCGAACCCGGCCGCCGTACTGGCCATGCCCGAGGTCGTGGAACTTTGCCTCGAGGGATGGCCGGAGGAGGTAGAACGCCAGGTCGAGGCCGCGGACCGGGTGGCGGGGGTCATCGTCGTGACCGAGGACGGGGCGTTTCCTTCCGAACGCCCGTGGGAAACGAGCGGCGTGGTCGCCGAGGCGGCCGTGCCACCTTCCCGCCTGGCGGAGCTGCTCTCCCGGCCGTTCCCGGATGTCCTCGGTCCACACCTCCATTCATGGGGCGCGCTGCTCGGCGTGGGGATCGGTTGGATCGGGCTCTCCTCCTCCGACGGCGGATTGGACGCCCTTCGGGCCAGGGCCAATGCTCTCGGCGGGATCGCGCCCGTGGTCAAGGGTCCTGGCGGGTTGGGGACCGACGTTCCCCCCGGGCTGGACGTTCACCGAAGGCTGAAGGCCGCCCTGGACCCGGCGGGCGTCCTGGCGCCCGGACGGTTCTGGGGAGGGATCTGACGTGGCGGACCCAGGGAACCAGGGCGGCCCCCCCCTCGGCGCCGTCCTGCCTGAGGGGACCCGGTTCATCGGCCCGGTAGGCCTTGCGGCGAACTGGCGACCGGGCGAGGCCCCCTCCGACGACGACATTGCCACCTGCGTGGCCTGTGGCCTTTGCCTTCCCCACTGCCCGACCTACCGGCTGACCGGCGAGGAGTCCGCATCGCCTCGTGGCAGGATCGCCGCGATGCGGGCCGTGGCCGAGGGTCGGGCGAACGTCGATGCGACGTTCGCCCGGTTCATGGACATGTGTCTGGAGTGCCGGGCGTGCGAGGACGTCTGCCCGTCGCACGTGCCGTTCGGCCGGATGATGGAGCGGGCCAGGGTGCAGATCGAGCCGCTGCGCACCCGCCGGGCCCGGTTCGTTCGGTGGCTCGGTCTGAACGTGGCCCTTCGGCGGCGATGGGTGCTGTCGCTCCTGACGAGGCTGACGCCCATCGCACGTCCCTTC